>CAYXKD010000014.1:0-40997 GCA_964464625.1 uncultured Syntrophomonadaceae bacterium | reverse complement strand
CCAGGTCAACGATCTCCTGCCCCAAGTCCAGCGCCTGCTGCCGGGCCCTCTCAGCGATCTCCTCTTCAGCCGCCTGCTGCTTCTCTTCCCAGCACTTTACATCCATGCAGCGGGGCTGCAGTTTGCTACCGAAGCGCTCGGGTAGCATAACCCGATGCTCACAGCCCTGGCAGCCCCTTGTGTCAAAATCCGGTTTGGGGTAACCGTCTTTGAATAGCGGCTGAGTGGCCTCGTAAGATGCATTCTTGGCCTGCCAGACGACGTTCTGCACGCCTCCCTCTTCCGCAATAGCATCCGCAATCGCCCTATGCGCTGCCGGCACCTTGGCCAAGGTAGCCAGTTCCTTGCCGGCGCTGGCGGTAAGTTCGCCGGCAGAGATTGCCTCCTGCGCCGTTTCCGGCAAGTTCAGCAGCCGGATTCGGTTGGCGATATGGCTCTGGCTGACGCCGATCTTCACGGCCAGGTCCGTCTGCTTCCAGCCGTGCTCTTTCGTGAGAGCAGCAAAGGCCCGGGCTTCTTCGATGGGGTCAAGGTCCTCACGCTGCAAGTTTTCGATGAGCATTAGCGCCACTTGATTCCCCGATTCAAGGTCTGCGTCGCGATCGCGAACGATTACCGGCACGTGATCAAGTCCGATCAAATTACAGGCTTTCAGGCGTCGCTCCCCAGCAAGGAGCAAGTAGCTCCCCGGACCGGTGCTTTCGACGACAAGCGGCTGCAGCAGCCCCACCTCTTTGATGCTTTGAGCTAGTTCTTGCAGCTTCTCTTCGTCGAAGCATTTCCGCGGGTTCAGCGGATTTGGGGTGATGCTATCGATGGGCAACAGGAGAGCCCTTTGCGCATCGACCAGTCCCCGATTAAGCCTCTTGGCTTCCCTTTCCGCCTCTTCTTTGGTGTAGTGGTGGCTAAAATTCACCCTGTTGCCAACCTCGTCGGGTTCATCCGGATTGACGGTCCGATAAACGTGATAGATAGGCCCGTCAAAAACATTTCCGCATACCTTCCACGTATTTTCCAATTCGCAACCTCCTTTGGTAAACGGGGAAATTTCTTCCCCCCCCATAGTCAAAAAAACATAGCTACTTCCCCAGGCGCTCCCTCTCCCGCAGCTCAGCCAGGAAGCGCGTTGCAATTGCATAGACTGCCGAAATAAAAACCAGGATAGCGATAGAGCCGAAAACCTCGTAAAGGTTCATGCCACACCTGCCTCCCTATCTACCAAATTGCCGGGCAATCAGTCCTAAAAACCTCTTCGCCCGTTTCGCTATCAATGATCCGACAATTCTTTCTTGCAATGCGTTTAAGCGGTTCGAGCTCCCCACAAACCACAACCTGCTTCCAGCGCCAGGTATGCAAAACCGGAGCGGCAAGACGAGCATAAGATTGACGCCTTTTAAGCGTGCGCTCAACAACCTCAAGGTGATACCGAGTGCTCATGCCGCCCCTTCCTCCCTTTTCCCCCGGCGCTCACCGATGATCCCCCGGCGCACCAGGTCAATGATCAGCACCGCCACCTCGTCCGGGTCCCGGTCCAGCAGCTGCGCTATGGTGTAGATCGGGACTCCAGCGTCCCACATTCGGATAAACTTACGCACATCGGCCGGCTCCCAGCAGAAATTGAAAAGCGGGCCCGCTTCCAGGGCGACGTAGGGTTGGCCATTTGTGAATAGTGCGTCAATTTTGGTCTTGCGGGCCCGAGTGGTCATTGTTCGCCCCTCGCTTCCCCGAGCAGCTCACAATCAATAAACTGCAATATTTCCGTGATGCTCTCGTGATGCTCTCTGTACTCTGGCGTTGTGGGCGATGGAATGTCGTGCTGCCAAACCAAATATCGCAAGCGTTGAATCTTGTCCCTAGTTTCGGTGCAGGCAAAACATTTGTTACTCACGTCTCCACCTCCACCTGGGATCCTTCCGGAGTTTTAAACACAATGAGCTGCTGCGGGAAATGCTCCTTGAGCTCATCGATGTGGGTAATGCAGAGGACCAGCTTGAACTCCTTGGCGATCTCGTTGATCGCCGCGATGAAGTGCTCCCTGCCCTGGGCATCCAGGCACGAAGCTCCCTCGTCAATGATCAGTGTCTCAATCTTCGCACCGGCGCGTTTGGCCAGGAACTTACTGATGGCCAGACGGATAGACAAATCCACATCGAACTTCTCGGCGCCGCTCCAGCCCTCATAAGGCCGCTCCCCCAGTTCGTCACCCACGATGATGTCAAGAGTATCGCTCACCGCCCCGGTGGTCTTGGCTTCCTTTTGCGTCTCGAATCTGACCGAGATCCGGCCGCCGGTAAGGCGCCCCAGGAGCTCATTGCCCAGGTCCTCCACATCAGGCAGGGCGTTCTCCATGATCAGCACCGGGATCTCCTTGTAGGCCCGGGCAAGCTTGGTGTACAGGTGTTCCTCCTTGGCCATGGCCGCGACTTCGGCCTCAAGTTTCTTCTTCTGCTGGGCCTTGGCTTCCAGATCCTTCAGCTGTGCCTCGACAGTCCCGAGTTGGATACCGATGTCTTGTTCCCGGCCCTGGGCATCCCTGAGCTGTTGCCTGGCCCCGAAAAGGCTGCTTTCACACTTCCGCAGCTCCTCGGTCAGGGTCTCAATCTCGGCCAGTTGTGCGGTAATAGTTCCGGCTTCCTCAAAAAGCTTCTCCCGTCGGGCTTTGTGTTCCCCGACCTGCTGCAACATGTTTTCCATATCTTTTTCCGCATGTTCAAGCTCCGGCAGAACCCGGGCCCACTTTTCGAGAGCTGGTATTTTTTCTCGCAGTTCCTTGTGAACAGCCTCATCGTAGCCTATCGCGTCTCGGGCCTTGACTGCCTTTTTCCAGTCTGCAACATTGGGGTTTTCACGGGTATTCAGTTCCCTCAACCGTGACTCAAGGTCAGGTAATTCGGCTGCAGCTTCCCGGGCAGACTTAAGCAGTTCGCACCCGGCTTGTATATCTCCGGAGCAGGGCACCTGATCTAGTAACTCAGACTGCTGTCGTTTACTTTTGATTGCTGCCTCTATTCTGGCTATCTCGCCCTCGCGATTTTTATCAAATCGATAAACAGATTCATTCAGTTTTTGGACATCACCGGACAATTGTATATATCGGGCGGCCTTATCCTCATGCTTTGCCAGCCGTTCCTTCACGGTATTCAATTCCGCGGCTTTTTCCCTGATCTCATCCCCGCGATCGATGATCTGCTGCAAGCGTTTTCCTTTTTCACCTAAAGTGTTCAATTTATAGTTGATGTCGAAGATCTCCGCCTGAATCTGTTGGTTGCGCACTTTTAGATCGTCCCCCCGGGCGGCCTTTACCCGGAGATCGCTTACTTGTTTTTCCTTATTTACCAGTTCAGTTTCCAAATCGGCAACCTGTTTCACAAGAGCATCTTTTTGCCCCCGCAGGGCACTCTCCTGGGTTTGCAGATCCACTCGGACCGCCAACTCCGCATCAAGGTTGTCGATGGTAGCCCGTTTTACTGCAGCCTGGTCCCGAAAGCCCCGGGCCCTGGCCCTGGCGGCTTCCAGAAGGCGGTCGTAGATATCCAGACCGATGATCTGCGAAAAGATGGCCATGCGCTCACCCGGGGTGGCTGTAGTAAAGCGATCGGCCCCTCCTTGAAGCAGAACGCAGCTGCTCACGAAAGTCTCATAATCCACCCGGAGCAGATCCCGGATTTTATCCTGGGTTTCCCGAATCGTGGTCCCACTAATAGGGATCCAGTCAGCACCGTTCTGCCGTGCCAGCTCCAGGGTGCTCTTCCCTCTGCCTTTGTTTGAACGGGTCCGGATCACCCGGTAGGTTTCGCCGGCCAGCATGAACTGTAGCTCGGCTACGGCGTTCTCCTGGCCCTGGCGGATGTAACGGTCGATGTCTTTGTAGCGGCCCTCTCCGTAAAGCGGCCATGTAATAGCATCGGTGGCAATAGAGCTCTTGCCGGCCCCGTTTGCCCCTAGGACTGCGGCCAACGAAAGGTCTGCCAGCTCCAGATCAACATCACCGTAAGATAAGAAATTCTGCAAGGCTATTTTAGTCGGTTGCATCAGGGGTCACCTCCTTTAGTCGTTTCCATTCCTCCATGATCTCGCGATCAATTTCCGGCCTATTTTTCTGGCATTCTTCGCAAAACATATTTCCGTAACGGACCCCACCGCATACAGGGCAAACCGGGTGCGAATGCGGTTCGGTTTTCAAGCAGGTTAAAAAGGGACAGGGACCGTCAAAATGAATCCGCTTAACCACCGATCCCCACCTCCTGCCCCAAGGCTTCCGCCCGGGTGGTCAACTCAGCCAGCTCATCGGCGCCCACATCGCTCACCCGGCCCCACATAGACAGGGCCTCCAGATGCGTCATCCTGGCATCCGCTTCCGCGGCCCGGGTCCTGGTGGTGCGTCTCACTTTGGCCTCAATCCCCTGGACATAAAAAGCACCCAGGTCGTAAAGATCCCGGGTGATTTGAGCCTGGTTGATCAACTTGGCCTGGGCATCAGTGCACTCGTAGCGAACGCGGACAATGGCGTCTTGCACCAAACGGGATGTCCGGCCCACCTCCCCGCCGGTCAGGCAATCCTGCAAGTCAGATAGGACCTCCACCACGGCATCAGGGTCTTCGTCAGACCATGGGAAATCCAGGGTATAGTGCTTCCGAGCAGGGGTTTCGATGAAAGTGGACTCGACAATCAGTCTGGTATGTTCGTAGATCCAAAATCCAGGCCTGTGCCCCTCCTCATTAAATGAAATCCTTTCGGGGGACCCGCAGTAGAAAGTTGGGACCCTCAGACCCTCCACCTGCTGAGGCTTATGGATATGGCCAAGGCAGATCAGGTCAAACCCGCTGCCCTCGATAGCCTCTCTGGTCAGAACAGGCTCCTGCTGCTGTAGAAGATCCTCAAAGCCCTTGTCGGCGCCAACGCAAGTGATATGGGAAAGTAGAATTTTCGTGTCGTTCACACATTCAGCCTCAAGGCCCCGCACCGCCTGGGTGACCCGCTCCGTCATCAACTGGTGCAGTTCATGCGCCGTCAACTTGGAGAACTCCTCTTTGCTGGCCATGGTGCTGCGGTTAAAGCCTGGCAGGCAGGCGATTGAACAGCCAAACTCAAAAACTCCCGGGGAAGTAAAGATCTCCACGTCCGGGATCCGCATCTCCTTGATCAGCTCGTAGGCAGCCACAGCATCATGGCTGGGCGTTCCGCTGATCACCACCACCGGGATCCCGGCTTCCGAGAACCGACGCAGCCAGGTAGCTGCAGCGGCAATCTCTACGCTGGCCCGGTCGAGAAAGACCCGGGCGTCTTTGAAGAGGTCCCCGGCCACCAGGACCAGATCGCATTCCTCATCGATGATCCGATCGGCCATCCAGTCGGCCACTCTTGATATGTCTCTGAACCGGGAATCCGGGGAGGGGCCCGGATAACCCAGGCCCCAGTGCAGATCCCCCGTATGCGCTATTTTCATTTCTTAGCACCTGCCTTCGGTTTGGCTTTCGCCGCCCCCTTCTGGCAGTTGACACACAGCGCTTTGCCGTAGATCCCCCGACTGTATTCCGCGATCCGTTCAGGAGACCAGTTGTTGGACGCTTCTATGAGCTGGTCGCAACCCTGGCAGACGATGCCATCAAACATCTCTTGCTGGCCGGCACCCTCGTCTTCCCAGGGTGGCAGTTCGTCTTCAGCAGGCTCCGCCTTATCGGCAGGCCCGGGCAGCTCACCTTCGCCAGCGTCGTCATCCGCAACCACATCACCAGGGCTGTCCGGCGTGTAGGCATCCACATCGATGGGCGGCCCGATCTGCTGTTGCGGTGCCTGGATCTGCTGCATGGTGGACTGGCCGAAAAGATCTGCGGTAGCCCTAACGCCGGCTTCGGCCATGGCTTTGCGCACCTCCGGATCGCTGTAGTCCGGCGCGAAGTCCACGGTAGGCACGGCGAAGGGCTTCTTTAGCTCTGCTGCAGAATACTGGTGCTTCACGGAGAGCAGGGCCCGAACCACCCGAAGCATGGCCCCGGTCTCTGCTCGCATCAGCTTGTTCTTGCGCCACTGGAGCATGTTCTTTTTTGTCTTTGCATCCGCCCACTGCTCCGGCGTCAAATGATCCAGTTTATTGGTAGGTAGTCTGTTGGCTGTCTCCAGGTTGGATTCGTAGGTTTCAGCCTCTATAACATCAAGATCGATCTCCTTAGTAGCTTTCAAGGGAATCCATTCCCCCGAGGGCTTGCGCATGGCGCCCACGGCTTGATAGAGCACATAGTCCTTGGAAACCGACAGCACCTTGGTTTCTTGCCAGTTCCAGACGATGCCGGCAGCGGTGGCCAGTTTGAGGATGGCAGTCTTGGACAGTGACAGAACATCCTGCCAGTCATTTCCGACCTTCTTGCTGCCGACTTTAAAAACGTCTCCAGAGTCGGGGTCGGAATCGATCTTCACTTGCTCCACCCGGATCCGGTGGTAAGGGCTAATCTGTTGCATGGTCACAGTGGGAATCAGAACGTTGCACTTGCCTTCGTAGTCCTTCAGCTCGATCAGCTGCTTAGCCATTACGCCACCTCCCGGGAAAGAAGCTGAGCAATGGCACGCAGGGCCCTGAATTCATTCAGCAGCGAATTCAACCATACCCGCTCTTCGGCCACCTTTTTTTCGGCTTGCTTCACGGCAGCCCTCTCAACTGCGGTGTGACCGGCCATTTGAGCAGCCCGAATCTCAGCGTTCTTACCGTCAATCGTCCCGTCCAGCGTCAGGCTCGCTTCCTTTTCCTTCAGCAGCCCCTCCGCATTTTGCTGGGACTGAAACGCATCCAGAAGAGCCTTTTCTCCGGCCTGAATAAATGACGGCAACTCCTTCAGTCTTTTTACAACATCGTCGACACTAACCACTTGTAAAACCTCCTTTTTTCTGTTCAATCCGGCGGGGGGCCGGGGCCACTCTCCCCGGCACGGCAGGCCATTGTATTTAGTACTCCTCTTTTTTCCGGCTTTGGTTCAAGCCCCACGGCCCGGTTGACACTCTTGGCCCGCCTCACCGAGTCAGCTTTTTATTGTCGAAGCCTTGGCGTCTCTCTTCCGCCACCCCCGCCGAAAACTCATAACCTGCATATCCACCGCGCCAGCAGCACGATCCCCGCCCAGAAAGTCAGGCAGAGGACAAGCGCCGCCAGCAGAGGCCAGTTGAAGCGGGTCATGTGACATCCCTGATCCAGACCGCGCCAAAAAACTCGGCCTGGATCTGCTTGATGACCATACTGCTATCACTGGGACCAATCCTCAAAGCTTCGAGCATTTTTGCCTTCCATGTTTTACGACGAGCGACCATTTTTATCCGGTGGTCCCTCCACAAAGCCATCCCCAGCTCATCATTGGAATAGCACTTCCGGCTGTTCATCATTTCCGACAGCAGGTACTCATTTAGCGCCACGTGATTCAGGCGCAGGGTAAAGGTGTCGATCTGAAAAACCTTTCCCCCGTCTCGATCGATACAGGACCCACGGGAGAGAACCTCGACCTTGAAATCCTGCTTGGCTCCGTATTCCGCTTGCCTTTCCACCTGGTGCACCTCCTACACTTTTGAGCGGGACGGATGTCAGGGAGTTTTGCAGCCGCCCGCCCGTTTACAGTGAAAACAGACTATGCTATACTTGGGTCAAGGTTGTTTTTGTTGGCGGCTACTTCAGCCGCTGTTTTTTTTACCCAACGTCGAAAAAGCGGTTCACATTGCTTGCAGATATCACCCTTGGCCAGCCGGCCGCATAGCTCGCAGTGCCGCAAATAGATCACGTTGTTTTTGCCCTGCTCCCTGGCCACTGCAGCAGCCAGGCTTTTCCGCAGGTCCTTTTTCCTGCCGACGAACGCAAAAATCAGTCTGCGCATCTTCCTTCCCTCCCCTCAAATCCTCGTTGTGGCGATCATCCATTGCAGTGCAACAGTACCCGCATCTCCAAGGCCGCGTGTTTGCCGAATACCACCTGGCGCCGCAGCCCGGACACTTACGGCAAATCATCGATGACCCTCCTGTCCGTCCAGCTCGTCCATGGTGCGTTCAAGCAGGTGCGCGGCGATTCCCAGGCCTGCCGCAATGCCGTCACTCCGGTCACCAAAACCCTTACAGATCGCGTCAAGCTCCTTCGCGTGTTTCTTTTCGTTTGCAGCTATATCGTTTAACGCATCTCGGATGTTGCACATGCTCCGCAAAAGATCTGCTTTTGACATTTCGCTTCCTCCTATCCCGCCACCGGCATGATCTCTTGGATTTCAATGCCCTGGCGCAATGCAAAAAACTTGAGCTCCCCGATCTGGCGTTCGAGTTCCACCAGCTCTTTCAATATCGCGGTGAAGTCCTCCACCTCATGCGGGTTCACCCGGCCGTCAGAAGCAATATGCACCAGGTCGTCGCGCAGCCGCTCCACGTCCGCAAATTCTTTCAGCAGTCTTAAAACGGTGATGGCAAATTCGGAGCGCTCAACACAATGTGCAAGCACCTGCCCGATGGGGCATACTTTCGCGCAGTAATCTGCCGGAAGTGTGGGCTCCTGATACACCTCAGCCATCTTCATGACCACATCAGGCGGGGCTATTGTCCGGCCCAGCTCGTAGTCAGCCAGCGTGCGGGTGCCGACGAAGATACGGTGAGCTGCCTCTTCCCGGGTGATTCCCGCGTTGTTACGTGCGGTTCGTAGCATTTAAGGGACCTCCTTTCTAAAATAAAATATCAATTAGGCGCCGTAATACTCGCGCTCCTTGCGGCATTGCCGCTCGATCTCCCGGGCTTGCCAGAACATACCGTCGCGGTCGAACCGGTAGATTCGCCCGATCTTGACGTGCGGTAGGATGTCGCGCCTGGCCAAGCTGTAGACAGTACCAATATCAACCCGCAGCATACCGGCCACTTCCTCGGCGGTGAGCCAGCAGGGCCAGGAGCGGCGGTGACAGAGACGGAGCTCGGCAGCTATCTCGGGCTTTAGTTGCTTGGCTTTAGTAAAAGTGGACATGGGGCACCTCCTTCATTACTCGGAAAGGAGAGTTTGCTGTGAAACTGAAAATCAAGCTCTTTGCTGACAATGACCATCTGAATCTGCAGGCTGACCTGAACGCCTGGGTCGGGAAAAATGAACCTGATGTGCTGCGATGGCTCTTTGTCGCTGACGGTGCCGAATTTACTTACTGCGTCCTGGTAGTGTATCGGGATTAGACGGCCTCGTCTTCCGAGGTGGGCGCACCACACGGCGCCAACTCAGCAGGTGAGTTGAACACGTCATAAAAAAGCTTCTCCTTGGGAACCTCAAGAATTTTTTCTAGCAACAGCATCTTTGCAATAGAGGGTTTGGAACGACCACGCTCCCAGTGTGAGTAAGTTTGCTGCTCGACACCGACCAGTTTAGCTACTTCTGTTTGGGTGCGTTTTCCACGAGCCGCTATAAGATGTTTTCTGATTACCAACATTGTCACCACCCCATATGATTCAAAAACTCACCGTATGAGTAACGCCTAATGTGAGTATAAACTCATATAGTGAGTATGTCAACCCCTTTTACTGATGTTTTTAGTATTTATTTTGTTTTACTACTGCGCATAGTATAATTAGCGAAGGAGGCGATCTGCCACGTTAGGGAAACGCTTGAAATCGCTCAGGGAAAACAAGGGGCTAACACAGGAACAGTTGGCCAGGTTGGTAAATTTGTCTCAGCAGACCATTGGCCACTATGAGGTTGATCGTGCAAAGCCTGACCTGGAGACGCTGAAAAAGTTCGCTGATATATTTAACTGCTCCGTTGACTACATCCTCAGCCGCACCCCTGCCACCAACGACCCCGCCAAGAACGCCCCCTTGGCCTTCAGTGGCGACACCAGCGATCTAAACATCGAAGCGCTCAAGAAAATAATCAAGGAAACCGTTGTGGAGGCGCTGGAGGAAAAGGAGAGGAAAAACAAGGAGTAGCTGGATTAGGGAGGTGGTCCCATATGCCACGATGTGTTTGCTGCGGCAGGCTCCAGTTGTCTAAGCCTCTGGCCCCAGGCGGTTATTGTGAGATTTGCAATACCTGCGAAAGCAGAATCGCAATATCCAAAGCAATCATAAAATCTTCCTGGTTATCTACTGATCAGTCTTCAAAATATAAGAACTTATTAAACACCCTCCAAACAAATAAGCAAAAGGGTTTCTATATAGCAGAAATATTAAAGGATATTGATACCCCCGAAGCTTGGTATTGCATGGCCATTGCCTACCAGCTACAAGGGGCAAAATTCAGGCCGGAACAAATTAAATATAGCCGTAAACTCCTGGATTGCGGTTGCAATCTCGAAAAACAGGATATGGTTTACATATACAATTTGCTTGCAGATGCTTATGAGGGTGAGTACATGTTTGAAGAAGCCATAAATACGCATGAGCTGTTGCTATCAAAGCAAGTTGATTATTCCCCAGCACGGATCAAGATCGCAAGGCTAATGGTAAAGCAACATAGGATTGATGAGGCCATAAAAATGCTTAAGGAAGAGCATAAACAACTAAAGAATAAGCCGGTTTACTGCACCGACCTATTCACCGGAAAGAAAAAACTCGACCCCATTCATAAGACAGATTTGTTGGCGCTTTCTTGGCACATTAAGGAGATGACGGCTAAAAAAAAGCGGGGCTATGTTTATAGGCCACGCAAAAAAGGGAAGTTGCCAACTATTCCGGAGAAATAGTAGATAAAATACTTGTAAACCGGAGAATACTATGCAAAAGATCTATGAAATCGCCGAAAACGAAGAGATCTACATAGCATATAGAAATCTTCAGCAGGAAGCAGGCAACATCCAAGGACTTTACACCATAGACCCCCGAGCGGGGCCGCTGATAGTGCTGGACCAGTCCCTGCCTGGCCAGCCAAGACTACACCGCTGCGTCGCAGCACACGAGCTTGGTCATCATTTCTACCCACCACGATCGGACATTTCAGGAATAGTATCATTTCACCGCTGCAACTACCACACTAACAGCCAAAGAGAAATAGTAATAAACCAGGACGAGCAGAAGGCCCTTCGCTGGGCCACAGAGCTGCTCATGCCGTCCGCAGAGGTTTGGGCAGCAACAGGGGAAGGCTACAACACCCTGCCGCTGCTGGCCGAGTGGTTCCATGTTGAGGAATGGTTTGTGCGGTTTAAGATCGGCTTTATAAGGAGAGAGGAAAAGAGCAAGGGGAATAGACTTAGGTGGAGGAACATTATCAAAAAGGTTTACTAAGGAGGGGCTTTGATCGTGACCATTTTCGGTTTCCTGTCCATGGTGTTGGGCGCCCTGGCTTTTATCGCGGGGATTGTGGTGGTTATAGTCTTCATTGTTAAAAAGATGTCCTTGAAGATCCCGCTGATAATCATTTCAGCATCGCTCGCTATTTTTATTATGGGCGCAGTAATTATGGCGTTATCACCCCCCGTTGCTGAAATAGCTGAACCTGCGTTTTTACAAAGCAGTGAACCGGACAAGCCGGGCGGTTCGGGAGAGCCTAATAAGGATGGCGGTTCGGGGGATCCGGATGACTTTGAAATTAATTTCATTTCCTTGAACGAAACAACTTCCTTTGCCGAGTGGGATTACAAAGTGATCGGGGTGGAAATCCACAAAACCCTCAGGGATTACAGGGCCAGGGGGCAATATGTTGTTTTTTTGCTTGAGGTAAAAAATAACGCAAAAGTCGACCGCCAGGTGGGCAGACTGTTCCAGGTGGAGGATCAGGACAGCCGGGTGTTCAGCTTTGATTCTGGAGCTTCACTGGGATACCATCATGCTTTCAGAACCGACGCATGGCACCTCGAAGACATCGGCCCTTCGTTTTCAGCCGTAGTGCCGATAGCATTTGACGTGGCCGAAGACGTGAAAACTCTTTTCCTTTACCCGGCAGATATTAGGGATGAGGAATTTACAGAGACCAGTGTAGTGGCGGTTGACCTGGGAGACATTTAGGGGAATAGGAGAGAACCGTTTGACATGTGCAAAGAAAGCAGTTATGCATTGGGGGGCGAACAAATTATGGCTGGAAGAACAATACGTAGTGGGACCGAGGAAGAGTGGCGGGTATATCGTTTTATTGTATAATGGCTTTGAAAGGAGGTTGTCCCCATGCGCGGCCATGTGCAGTTCAAAAAAAACAACTGGTATGTGGTCCTGGAGCTGGACCCTGTTGACGGTGAGAGAAGCACAAAGTGGATCTCTGTGCGCAAAGAGCTGGGGTTGAATCGCCGAGCCAAAAAAACCGAAGCCAACGCCCTGTTGGTCCGGAAGTTGAAAGAACTGCAGGATGGCGATTACTTCGAACCCACCGAGAAAACCCTGGCACAGTGCCTTGAGCTGTGGCTGGACAACCATGCCCGGGTAAACTGTAAGCAAACTACGATCGATTTTTACGAGGGTCTTATTTATAACCACATCAACCCTGAAATGGGTCACCTGCCGGCTGCTAATATTAAGCCGTTCCACATTCAGAAGCTGATCACCCAAAAAACCAAGGGCGGCCGGCTGGACGGTAAGCCTGGCGGGCTGTCAAAGCGGACCGTGCAGGGAATGCGATCCCTGCTCAAGCAGGCCCTGGGTGAGCTGATGGACTGGGAGCTGCTGTCAAGAAACGCAGCTGCAAAAGCAAAACAAAAGCGCAGCACCACCGATAAAAAGAAGCCTTCGGCTTGGACCCGTGAGGAGGTAGCAGCGTTTCTTGCGCACATGAAAAGAGCACCGCATACCTACATCGATACTGCTACAGCTGAAACCTGGCTGCGGAATCGCAAAGGGCTGGCTATGGCAAGTGGTGATGTCCTCCAGCTCAACAGAACGCTAAGCGTAGCCCAGTATGCCAGGCTCAAGGGAGTAGATATTTCTACTATCTACTTGTGGCTAAAGAAAGGACTGCCGGCATCTGACACCGGCGGGATGCAGCGGCTTTATCCGCTCTACCTTATGGCTTTAACCACCGGCATGAGACGCGGGGAAATGCTGGGGCTGCGCTGGGAAGATGTTTCTTTCTCGAAAGAGACAATCACCATCCGGCAGAATCTAGTGGCCACATCAAAGGGTACAAAAATAAACACCCCAAAGACGGATGACAGCGAACGGACAATAGACATCTCTCCCCAGCTTGTCTCTGTCCTAAAGAAACACAAAGCGTGCCAGGTTGAAGAATTTAACGCTTTGGGGATCAAGCCGGATCACAACCTGGTATTCACTTCTGAAGCGGGTGGGCTTATGGCGCCGCGAAATCTGTATCGCAACTTCCAGCAACAGCTCGATAAGCTCACGGGGCAGGTTAAGCGCATCAAGTTCCACAATCTGCGAGACACACATGCCACGCTACTGTTAGAGGATGGGGTACACATCAAAGCAGTAGCCGAACGCCTGGGACATGCCGATGAGGTTACGCTGCTCCGGCGCTACGCTCATGCACTGCCGAAAATCAGTAAAGAGGCTGCAGTCAAGCTGGACAACCTTATTCCAGCGGAATGAAGTTCTCTCCAAAGTTCTCTCCCGATGTACGCAAGGCGGTCATACCTGGCCATGTTAGCAGCCGGTCAAACAGTAGTAAAGCCTACAATTTAGGGCTAAACGACACTCCACCATGGCAGGACGCGAAAAGCAGTCTTTACTTTTAATCAGGGTGTCACAGGTTCGACTCCTGTATGGCTCACCAGTAAAACCCCGGAATAGATTGATATCCCGGGGTTTTCTTTATGCTAACCATTCGATGCCCTTTTAAACGGGAGATAATAAAGAGTTGTTAAAGCTACAAAAGGTTGTGAAAGAGTTGTGCAAAAACAGTCCACTATAATTTCCTGGCAGGACCTTTCTTCGCTTCAGCGATTTAATTATTGAAATTCCTTACCCCGTAATTCTCTTTTGAGAATTTTTCCAGTGGTGGTCTTGGGCAACTGTTGCAGCGTTTTGAAATACTTGGGGATCTTGTATTTTGCCAGACTCTTCCGGCAATGTTCTTTGACGTTTTCAATATCCAGCTCAACATTTTCTTTGGGAACAATAAAGGCTTTTGCCTCTTCTCCCATGACCTCGTCCTCCACTCCAATGACAGCAACCTCCAGTACATCGGGATGCGTGTAAATAGCCTCTTCAACTTCACGGGGAAATACATTCATACCTCCCCTGATAATCAGATCCTTCTTCCGGTCCACGATAAAGACATAACCGTCATCATCCATGTAGGCCAAATCACCGGTGTGAAACCAGCCTCCGCGCATTACATAAGCGGTATCTTCTTCATTGTTAAAATAGCCTTTCATTACATTGGGCCCCTTGACTACAATCTCTCCAATTTCTCCGAGTGGTAACTCCTCATCTTTTTCATTAAAAATTTTCACATCTACCCCGGAGATGGCCTTTCCAATAGATCCAGTTTTCTTTAAACCTCTGTAGGGGTTAGTGGTATTTACAGGGGAGGTTTCCGACAACCCGTATCCTTCCATTATCTCAAAACCAAACAATTCTTTAAATCTTTTGAAGATCTCCGCGGGAAGTGAAGCAGCACCTGTAAAGGCAAGCCGTAAACTTGAGACATCGTACTGTTTAAAATCAGGTTCATTCACTATAAAAGTATACATGGTAGGCGGTCCGAAAAAAAAGTTAATCTTATCTTTCTGGAATGATTCCAGCACGGCTGCTGCACCCTGCCAGCCCTGCTGAATAACCAAAGTGCCTCCAGCAAACAGGGCGTTATTCATTACGCAGGTCTGGGCTGCCGCATGGTAAGCAGGGGCTACCAGCAAGGCACGATCAGCGGGTGACATCTCCGTTTCTATTGCAAATGTTTCTGTATTGGAGTATAGATTACGGTGAGTAAGCATGGCTCCTTTTGGAGCCCCTGTTGTCCCTGAAGTGTACAGTAATTCGATGACCTTTTCACTGTCTTGATCCAGATCCAGATCCTTCAGCGGGCCTGATTCTAGAAGGTTATCAAAGGATATATCGCTTTCTTCTCCCTTTTTTGAATTCCCAACAAGGATAAGTGGTCTCAGCGACATTTTTCTTTCACTTAATGCTGCCTTTACTACTGGAGCAAGGTCCGGGTTGGTTATAATGGCAAAGGGGTCAGCGTCAGCCAGAATGAACCCCATTTCCTTGGAGGTGTAAGTGGGGTTCACCGGAACAACGATACCACCCGCTGCGATTATGCCGTAATAGGCGATAACAAATTCAGGACAATTTGACAGGACCAGCAGGACCCGCCCGCCTTCGATAAGGCCCATCTCTCTTAGTCCTGAGGCTAACGAAAGGGCCTTTTCCCACAGCTCCCTGTAGGTGTACATAGTGTCGCTGAAAATTAAAGCCTCTTTCTCAGGACTTTCCATGTTGATCTGATAAATTTTTTTTAACAGATTCACAATACCACTCTCCTTTAGTAATTTTTATAGAACCCCGAATTCCCAAATAGATAACCTGCTAGTTTTTACCTTTTTCCCTGCCGCCAAGTCTTACTATTATAGTATATTCGGAATCTCTTATCAATATATACTTGTACTGTTATGCAGAAAGGTGCTCCTTAGTGGAGCACCTACTCCGAGCACACAACCTTATCTCTAAATATTTGGAAATTGAATAAAAGTTTGAAGAAGAAAATTACTGTTGCCTGGAGCCGCCGTTTCCGGCCCAGGGCCGAATATCCCGGGGTAACGCTCCTCCCTTAATTATTCGTAAATAATTTCCTCGTCGGCGAAGGCTTCTTCAGCGTCAGCTTCGAAATTACGCACCTGGAGAGCCTGCTTCTGCTGCAAAAATTCCCGGTACCACTCATGGGCCACGATCATAGACATCACTTCATTGCTGCCAGTCCAGATAGAGGCCAGGCGAATATCACGGCAGATCCTCTCTACCGGCAGGATATTGGTATAGCCGATACCGCCCAGGACCTGCATGGAATTGTGAACTACTTTTTGGCAGGACTCGGTCACGAATTTCTTTGTCTCTGAAACCATCCGTCTGATGCGGCGATGATTCAATTTTGCATCCACAGCCCGGGCGGTGGCATAGACAAGAGCACGCGCTGCGTCGAGGAGCATTGCCGCTTCGGCAACCTGGAAGCTGACCCCCTGGAAGCGATTGATCACCTGTCCGAATGCTTTTCGCCGCGATGTATAGGATGTAGCAATATCCAGTGCAGGCCTGGCGGCGCCTATGGTCATCGCTGCAGTGCCGAGCCGTTCAGGAATCATCATTGTGTTGAAGACATCATATCCTCCGTTGAGCTTTCCAACTATATTTTCGCGGGGCACCTTTACATCCCGGAACAGAAGGCGGGCTGTCCCCCCGCCGCGGCATCCCATCAGCCCGTACAGATACTTTGTCTCCACGCCGGCCTCCCGGTCCACGATAAAAGCGGTGATCCCCTCCTGCGGCTTGACTTGAGGATCTGTTACTGCGTAAACCAGGAAAAAGTCGGCTCCCTCACCGCCGACGATAAAGCGCTTCTGTCCATTAATCAGAAAATAGTCCCCTTTATCTTCGGCTCTGCTCCTTGATCCAAAAAAATCGGAACCGCCCGTAGGCTCGGTAAGGCATTCTGCGGCAAATATTTCACCTTTTAGCAGCGGACGCACATATTTTTCTTTCTGCTCATCGGTACCGTGCAAGACAATGGCATCGCAGACCAGCTCTGCACCCACACCAAAAACACACGCAAATTCGTAGCCAAGCGTCCCCACCTCTTCCAGAGCCATGCAGGAGGTCACCCAGTCCATTCCCCGGCCGCCCCATTTTTCGGGGTATCGAATGCCGAATAAAGAACGTCTGCCGGCCTCTTTCAAAAACTCTTTGGGAAACTTGATCTCATCACGGTCCATCGCCAGAATCATTTCGCGGGGCACCCATTTAACCAGTTCCCGCACCTCTTCCCTAAATTTAAGCTGCTCCTTTGTAAGCATGTAATCGAACATAATTTCACCTCTCTTGCAATTGCTAATACAATCATTTTAACATAGTTTGTCTGATTTTTCACACTAACCTGAAGTTGGCAATTAAAAGCAGCTTGCGCCAGAAAGATCCGGCCGGGGCTATCCAGATTATGGTTTCATTAAAATGTGTCCATGGTGAGAGAATATACTGTGGAGGTGAAGGGTATGAAGATGACCATTGAAGATATTATCCAAAAAGGCAATACTACTAGCTGGGGCGTAGCCGGTCTGGGCCTTGTTGTTACCGGACTTGGAAGAGCAGTTGGCGGCACTCTCGGTGCCGGGCTGATGGGCTTCGGCCTGGCTCATGTTGTCCTGGGACTGGCAGATATGTTCAGGCCTGAGATCAGGAATTAGAGCAATGTAAGCTATGCATTCAGTGTCGCCAGGAGCCGGCTAAATCCGGAAAGCCCTGCTGCAGACCTCAAGGTACCGCTGCTCCAGCTTTCCCCTGGGGTCCGGCATTTTTCCGTCAATGCCGCTCCTGGTTCATATTAAAGTTTGTGAATTCCCTTTCTCAAGGGCTGTCACAAAAAGGCAGCTCTTTTACTGCGTTGCATCGTTGATTACGGTAACAGGTACGCCAATGCGCTATTTTATCGCTACCCTTTCCGCAGAAAGCCGCTCTGAGAGAGCGCGGTATTCCTCGAGTATTCCCTGGGGAAGCTTTTTACCAAATTGCTCAAAATAGCTGAAATGCCCTTCCAGCTCCTCCAGCCAATCGCCGGGATCTACGGCGAAAAGTTGTTGAACGGCCTCTGCAGTGATATCCAGCCCTTTCAGATCAAGCGAATCTGCCGCAGGGACAAAGCCAATGGGGGTTTTCTCAGCGGAGGCATTTCCGCGGGTGCGCTCAATAATCCAGTTCAACACCCTTAAATTTTCGCCAAACCCGGGCCAGATATAGTTGCCCCCTTCATCTTTTCTAAACCAGTTTACATGGAATATTCCCGGCGGTTTCGCCAGGTTTTTCCCGAAGTCTATCCAGTGGCGGAAATAATCAGCCATGTTGTAGCCGCAGAAAGGCAGCATGGCCATAGGATCGCGGCGCACTTTACCCTGCCTGCCGTATTGCGCTGCAGTGAGCTCGGAGGCCATGGTCGCCCCGGTGTAAACCCCATGTCGCCAGTTGAAGGTTTCATACACAAGGGGAGCCAGCCGGGAACGACGTCCGCCAAAAACAATGGCTGTCAGCGGTACACCCCCGGGATTGCTCCATTCCGGTAAAATTGTGGGGCACTGGTTTACCGGAGCAGTAAAGCGTGAATTTGGATGGGCCCCGGGTATGGGCCGGCCCGCCTCATCAAGAAGGCCGGGTTTCCAGGGGCGTCCGTCCCAGGCAGTTCCTGCAGCGGGTGTTTCCCCTTCACCGTCCTCCCACCAGACATCTCCGTCATCGGTTAAAAGCACATTTGTAAAGATGGTGTTGCGCCTAATAGTTGCGAGGGCGTTTGGGTTGGAATGTGCATTAGTCCCGGGAGCTACACCGAAAAATCCCGTTTCAGGGTTAACCGCCCAGAGACGTCCGTCTTCACCGGAACGAATCCAGGCAATATCATCACCAACGGTCCATATTTTATAGCCCTGCTTCCGTAAATGCTCCGGCGGGATGAGCATGGCCAGGTTGGTCTTTCCGCAGGCGCTGGGAAAAGCGGCGGCGATATAGTCAATCTTTCCATCGGGATCCTCAATTCCCATGATCAGCATATGTTCCGCCAGCCACCCTTCATCGCGGCCAAACCAGCTGGCGATGCGCAGTGCCAGGCACTTCTTGCCCAGCAGTACATTGCCGCCATATCCCGAACCGACGCTCCAGATGGTGTTGTCTTCTGGAAAATGCAAAATAAGCCTTTTATCCAGACTGAGGTCTGCTTTGCTGTGCAGCCCCCTGGTAAAATTATCGCTATCCCCCAACTGTTCAAGAACATCTTTACCAGACCGGGTCATGATCAGCATGTTCAAAACCACATAAATACTGTCCGTAAGCTCTATGCCGATTTTTGTAAAGGGCGATCCCAGAGGTCCCATGGCGAAGGGAATGACATACATGGTCCTTCCCTCCATCGCTCCCTTGAAATATTCCCCTGCTATCCGGTAAGCCTCTGCAGGCTCCATCCAGTTATTGGTTGGTCCGGCATCTTCTTTTTTTGATGTGCAGATATAGGTCAGATTCTCTGTCCTGGCCACATCGTTGACTGCAGTGCGGTGATAGAGACAGCCGGGCCATTTCTCTTCATCCAGACGGGTCATCTCACCGGTGGAGTCGGCCTCTTCCTCCAGCATATTTTTCTGCTCCTCTGAACCGTCAATCCAGACAACCTTTTCCGGACGGCAGAGTTCCACCATCGCGGAGATCCACTGCTGCAGCGCCCTGTTTTCAATCATTTTTACACGTCCTTAATTTATAATCCCAATTCTGGAAGTTATCATTGCATGTTGCCAGAGTAGTCCTGCCCCATTACTATTTCCTATAAGTATACACCAGCTATTGTTTAAAGGTTCCACAAACCATAAATAATAACCCGGTAAAATAGATCCTTTTAAGGATCGATTATACTTTATACCAGGGAAAAATAAAAGTCCCAGATCTGGGAGCCCCAGAAAATAACAATAAAGTAGGAAAGGGAGATAAAGGGTCCAAAAGGGAGAGCTGTTTTACCGGTTTTCTTTCCAAAAACAATCAGGATAACACCTGCCGCCGCTCCAGTTAAAACAGCCAAAGTAAAGAGGAGGAGCAGATCAAGCCAGCCGGTTAAAAAACCGAGAGCGGCCAGCAATTTGACATCGCCCCCTCCCATACCTCCCCGGCTCACAAGTACGATAAGCAGAGCGATTCCCCCGCCTGCCAGCAGGCCCAAAGCAGCGTCGCCCCAGCTGCGACCGCTGCTGAGCAGCTGCCAGAGCAGTGCCCAGGCGAAAATCACACCGATGAAAAGATTGGGGATCTTTTTACTATCAAGGTCAATGGCTGAAACAATGAGCAATATGGAAAAAAGGGGGAAGTGTTTTACCAGTTCAGGAGAGAAACCGAAGCGCCAGAAAGAGGCCGCGAGCAGCAATGCGCTCAGTAGCTCCACTGCGCTGTAACGAAATGAGATTTTATCTCTGCAGTAACGGCATCTCCCCCGCAAAAAAAGGTGGCTAAAAAAGGGGATGAGATCGGCGCTTTGCAAAGGGGTTTTACAACAGGGGCAATAAGAAGGCGGGCTGATGATAGAGATACCTTTTTGAAAGCGATAGATCACCACATTGTAAAAGCTGCCCAGAACAAGACCGCCCAGTACCGCAAATACATAGATCAAAATAAGTTCAACCTGCACCGCTCCCCTCCTTTCCCTTTCGATTCAAACAGCGCCGTTCCGCGATTTCCCCCGGCTGGCAGGAATAGATCTATACTGATCACAGGTTGTTGCTGAGGTAGTACTCCAGAATATTTTTATCCCGGTGAAATATAGTTGCCATGAGGGCTACCCTGATGTACATTCCGTTTCGCACCTGTCTCCAGTATGCTGCCCGGGGATCGTTGTCAACTTCCGCCTCAATTTCCTTGCGGCGCGGCAGGGGGTGCATGATGATTCCATCAGGTTTTAAAAGCTCCAGATGCCGTTTTTTGAAGGAATAGCGGTCAATATCAATATCCACGCGGCCCCCCTCTTCCAGATCCCATTCGTCCTGCAATCGGGTCATGTAGATAGCATCCGCTTCGGGAATAACCTCCTCAAAATTGTCTGTAATTTCGTAGGCCGTTTTCTGCTGTTTGAGTATGGCTATAATATCTTCACCTATCTGGTATTCAGGAGGCGCCGCAAAATAAAGCATCACTCCGGGAAACTGCGTCAGCAGTCTGGCCAGGGAGCGAACTGTACGTCCGCGGCGCAGGTCACCGGCAAAGGCAATTCTTTTCTGAGCAACACCGCCGCGGTGCATAAAGCTGCGCCGCAGCGTATAGATGTCCAGCAATGCCTGTGTGGGGTGCTGATCCTTTCCTGAACCGGCATTAATCACCGGCACCGGATGATCGGTCTTGTTCAACAGGTACGCAATCTTCTCTGCAAAATTTGCTTGCGGGTGGCGCATGATAATGAGATCAAAAAAGAGGGAAAATGTGCGCACAGTATCTTCTTCAGATTCGCCCTTTATTTCAGAGGAGGTTTTTGGATCACGCACCTCGGCACATTTTATCCCCAGCATCTGGCAGGCGCTGTAAAAAGAGAGGAAAGTTCTCGTTGAAGGCTGCACAAAGTAAAGCATGGCTCGCTTGTGATTCAGGGTGGAGGCGAGATATTCCATGCCTGCCTTGGTCCGGGAGATCTCCCTGATCTTATCGGCCAGATCGCAGATCCCTTCAAGAAAAGCATGATCAAACTGTTGAACATTAATGCAGTGAAATATATTTTCCCTCACTGCTCACCCTCCTTCTAAATTATTTCCCTTCGGGTCACCGGAAAAATAGAGAACAACTTTTAGCTGTTGAGTATTCTATAGTGGCAAAGCATCTCCTGCAAGTGAACTTTATTTTTTGTCAGCAGAAGAGGGCAGCGGAAAATATTACCGCTACTATTTTCCCCTTATTATTGTATAATGTAAAGGGAACATACGTTCGAAAGGGTGGGAGTGCCGGTGGATCAGCGAAAAACAATCCTTCTTGCCGATGCGGAATCATTCTATGCCAGCGTGGAGATAGCCCGGAACCCTTCCTTGCGCGGCAAGCCCGTCGCCGTCTGCGGCGATCCCGCCTTGAGACATGGGATCGTCCTCGCCGCCACCCGGGAAGCTAAAGCTTTCGGGGTGAAAACAGGACAGCCGGCCTGGGAATGCCGGCGCCTCTGTCCCGGAGTCATTTTTGTTCGCCCCCACATGAAGAAATATCTTGAGTATTCCCTGGAGATGACCCGCATTTTTGAACAATTCACCGATCGTGTAGTTCCCTACTCCATTGATGAGCAATTTCTCGATCTCAGCGGTTGCAGGCGCCTCTGGGGAGAGCCCCATGAAGCGGCTCTCCGCATTATCCGACAGGTTTGGGATGAAACAGGGATCCGATGCCGGATCGGCCTGGGTGAAAATCCACTCCAGGCGAAAATGGCATGCGACCGTTTTGCCAAAAAAAGAGCCGATGCTTTTTTTGAGCTGAACAGCGCCAATTATGCGGATCACGTCTGGCCCCTGCCTGTGGGCGAGCTTTTCGGGGTGGGGCTTCGGATGGAAAGCCACCTGCAGCGCATGGCTGTGCGCACCATCGGGCAACTGGCCCGACTGCCCCGTGAAATTCCGACCAGGCGCTGGGGCGTTAACGGGCTGCTCCTCTGGCTCAATGCCCGGGGGATCGACTATTCCACGCTGCAGTCCGGCGCGCCTGCCCCCCGGAAAGGGGTAGGCCACTGCGCCACCCTGCCGCGGGATTACGCCTCCCGGCAGGAGATTGAAACGGTACTGCTTGAGCTTACCGAAGAGGTCTGCTTCAGGGCCCGCACCCTGGAGAAAATGGGAACAACCGTTCATGTTTACTGCCGCAGCGCTGATTTTGATCATCCCTGGAGTTTTTCCCGCCAAAGAAAACTGCCTGAGCCTACCTGCGCCGCCCCGGAGATATACTCTGCAGTCCGGCAGCTTTTTCGCCGCCACTGGGACGGCCGTCCGGTGCGGGCGGTGGGTGTAAGCCTCAGCGGGCTGACGGGCCGCCGCTGTTATCAGCTATCTCTTTTCAACCGCCGTGAAACCGCGGATTCGCTCAGCACAGCGATGGATGAGGTGAGAAAGCGCTTCGGGCCGGCCGCCCTTTTCAGGGCAGCCTCGCTCACTACAGGCGGACAGCTTTTTGCCCGTGCCAACATGATTGGAGGACATGAGGCATGAAAAAGAAACTCTACCATCAGTTTGCCTGCAGCTGCATGATGCTGCCCGAGCACCGTGCCCGGCTGGCCCGGCGCCGCCGGGAAAACAGCGCCGGAGAAATCTGCCGGGAGAGGGCTCTTTTTGCCGACGAGCAGCAGCTGGAGCAGTTTCAGCACATTCTGGAGCAGTCCATGCATTCCGGCCTGCCTGTCAGGATAACTTTCATCGAAAAGGGAGAGTGCCGCACCTTCACCGGATCAGTCCTGGCACAACAATCCCATCGGGGCAGCCTTCGTCTCCGTTCAGAAGATGGAGCACATACTGTTTCCGTCGCCGCAATAGTCCATCTGGAGGCAGCGCCTCCGCAGGATTGAAGGTGCGAGAAACAAAGAAGGGAAAACAGGGGGGCCAGAAAAGCCGGTTTCTGTCACATCAGCTCAGCTTCATCGAAGTGGAAATTGAAAAGCAGCCCGCCCTTCTCATCCGCATCCCAGTTAGCCCGGAGTTTTGAAAAAAGGCCACACCAGGCCCGGGCCTCTTTGACCTGTACAAAGAAGGGCATTTCTGCAAGGTCAAGCCGCAGCTGATCACCCCGCCAGTTCACTCCAGGCAGGCGGGCGAACTCCCTTTTGAGCAGGCTTATCATCAAAGGTCTTAAAAAGCGGGGGCGCACTTCTGCAGACAACTGCAAATCCACACGGTACACCGGGGAACAGAAGATGAATTCCAGCAGGCGCAAGGCCACAAATCCTTCGAAGGACAGCAAACTGTAGCTGCCCCTCATCTCTGCCGTTATATAATCATCCTTGATCCGAAAAGAAAGGTCCTTCAGAAAGCGGTATTGCTTTTTGATTAAAGGGGAGGCTGCCCTGTTCAGCAGTTCAGCAGTAAGCAAAAACCGGCCAATAAAAATCGCCATGGTTTAATGTAGTTCTCCCTTTCTTTTCTACCCGTGAACTTACTCAGCCCTAGAAATCGAGGTGCAAAGCGGTACCACCCTGAAGAAGCATCACCCTGCATCGAATAAAATTCCTCCCCGCAACATCCGCTATTCTATTTTACAATGACACTTATCTCCTGCAAAGTTTTCTCAATATCAGCCTGTGAAATATCTTTATGAGTTACAAAGCGTACCTGGCGGGTGCTAACGGAATTAAGAAGCACGCCTCTTTTACGTAAAGCCTGGCAAAATTCCGCCGCTGCCATTTTCTTTAGCCCGGCTATAACAATATTCGTATCTACCAGCTCAGGATTCACTTCGATTCCAGCTATCCCGGCCAGCCTTTCGGCCAAGAAGCCGGCATTGGCATGATCTTGGGCCAGCCGTTCCACCATTGTCTCTAAAGCAACAATCCCCGGTGCGGCAATGATCCCGGCCTGGCGCATTCCGCCCCCCAGGCGTTTGCGCCAGCGCCTCGCCTTTGCAATCCATTCCCGCGAACCGGCTATAATGGAGCCCACAGGGGCGGCCAGCCCTTTTGAAAGGCAGACCTGCACTGTATCGGCAAAAGCGGCAATGCTTCGCGCCGGCACTCCTGAAGCGACGGCTGCATTGAACAAACGGGCTCCATCAAGATGCACCGGGATGGCATGATCTTGGGCCACTTTGTACAGGGCCTCCATCTTTTCCAGGGGAATTACCGCTCCACCGGCACGGTTATGAGTATTCTCCAGGCAGATCAGGGAAGTGGGGGGAAAATGGATATTCTCCTCGCGGATGGCCTCCTTCACCAGAGAAGTCCCGGGAGTCCCCCTTTCTCCCTTTATGGTCCGAAACTGCACCCCCGCCAGCGCCGAGGCCGCTCCCGCCTCGTAGAAAAAGATGTGCCCCTCTTCTTCAATGATCACTTCGCTGCCGGGACAGCAGTGAGCAAGTATGGAAACCTGGTTCCCCTGGGTGCCGCTGGTTACAAGCAGGGCATCTTCCTTTCCCAGAATATGAGCCGCCAGCTCCTGCAAGCGGTTAACTGAGGGGTCTTCACCGTACACATCGTCACCCAGCTCCGCCTCCGCCATAGCCCGGCGCATCTCTTCAGTGGGTTGAGTTACCGTATCACTTCGCAGATCGATCATTTTCTCCCTGCCTCCTCTGTTCGCTTCTGTTTATTTTACCACAGGGCACCCAAAAAAAAGATACAGTGCTGCCTGAACAGGATGCATACCGGCGCTGCCAAAAATTAAACCCTCCCCTGAGGGAGGGTTGATTGCATTGTCAGTTAAAAGTGGGGCAGCAGATCAGCAAGTGTGGGCTTGCCCAGCTCCTGCAACTCGTATTTTATTCTCAATGCAGGTTTGTCAATGCGCATCACCCGGCGCAGATCGATAGGCGTGGCTATGATCACCAGTTCAGCATCAGAGCGATTTATCGTCAGCTCCAGATCGCGGATCTGCTGCTCTCCATAGCCCATTGCCGGCAAATAAGCACCGATGTGGGGGTATTCTTCAAAAACCTCCTCTATCATGCCTGCTGCAAAGGGTCGCGGATCCACCAGAGCGGCGGCGCCGTATTTCTTCGCTGCAATCAACCCTGCGCCATAGGCCATCTCTCCATGAGTCAGGGTGGGGCCGTCTTCAACCACAAGAACACGTTTACCCCTGACACCATTTTCCCCTTCAATATAAATCGGGGAGGCGGCTTCAACGATGACGGCCTTTTCATTAAGGTGGCGGATATTTTCCATAACAATGCCGGTGTCACCCAGACTGGCCGTCTCTACTTTGTTTATTACAATCACATCAGCTAAACGCATGTTTGTTTCACCGGGATGATAGACCAGTTCGTGTCCCGGACGGTGCGGATCAACGAGCGTAATATAGATATCAGCCTCATAAAAAGAAAAATCATTATTTCCACCATCCCAGACAATTACATCGGCCTCTTTTTCCGCTTCTGCCAGGATCAGTCCGTAATCCACCCCGGCATAAACAACTGTTCCACAATCAAGATGCGGTTCATATTCTTCGCGCTCCTCGATAGTGCAGTTGAAAAGCTCCAGGTCTTCATGGGAACCGAAACGCTGGCAAACCTGCTCCGTCAGATCCCCATAGGGCATGGGATGGCGTACCACAACCACTTTCTTACCCCTGCTGCGCAGTATTTCACAGACCTTCCGGGTAGTCTGACTTTTCCCCACTCCGGTGCGGACCGCAGTCACCGCTACAACAGGCTTGCTCGACTTGAGCATCGTTGACTTTGGTCCGAGAAGTCTAAAATTAGCTCCTGCGGCCATCACCGCCGATGCTTTTGACATAACATAATTATGCGTCACATCGCTGTAAGCAAATAATATTTCGCTGACATCGTGCTTTTCAATAAGCGCAATAAGATCCTTTTCGGGGTAGATAGGTATCCCCTCGGGATAAAGCGATCCGGCCAGTCCGGCCGGATAAGTCCGGTCGTCAATATGGGGTATCTGCGCTGCAGTAAAAGCAACTACGCGGTAATAAGGATTATCCCTGTAAAAAAGGTTGAAATTATGAAAATCGCGCCCGGCGGCGCCCATAATGATCACATTTGTCCCCTGATCCATCGTTGGCACTCCTTTGATTTTAGATTATTGTAATGGTAACCGGCGCCTGAGTACCCCTCTAAATATAAAGGTGGTTCCCGGCTTCATCAAAGGCGATGGATCGTCGGTCCTCAATCAATTCATCAGTTATTTTTTCACCCCGGTGCGCAGGCAAACAGTGCATTATCAGGGTGTCCGCTTCACTGTGGTCCGGCAGAACCCTCTTTACCTGGTAGGGAGCGGAAATATCTGCTCTCCCGTCATGGTCATCATCCTGGCTCATAATAGCCCGGACAGAAATGTAGATAGTACCGTCCAGAACATGGCAGGGTTGTAGCGGGCCCGTTGAGCCGCTGGTGACTGGTATAGCGTTTTGAGCGGCCACCCCTTCAATTTCATGTATAAAAAGTATATCTTTGTTTTTTTTGACAGCCACTAAGCTACATCCCCCGTTCCAATGATCAAAATTAGCTGCTATTTGTATTCTTGATCACTCTGTTGATTCCTTCTTCTTAAAGAAATTTATTCTTTACAATTTATTTACATGTTGCTGACAAAAACTTTTTATTATTTTGATTTACTCAGTGTGTAGAACTTTCATGAGGAGGCAATATGATCAATTTAATCATCAGCACCATTCAATGCATCGTCTTCATATTCGGTATCTACTATCTGCTACTGGCACTGGCCGGCCTCTTCAGCAGGCGATGCCGGCAGGAACATTCGCCGCAGAGCCGTTTCGCTGTAATAGTGCCGGCGCACAACGAAGCCCCGGTATTGGGCAAGCTCATTGAGAGCCTGCTGGAGCTGGACTATCCAAAACAGCTCTATGACATCTATATCATAGCCGACAACTGCAGCGATGATACTGCCAGGGTGGCACGCACCTACGGTGTCACGGTCTGGGAACGTTTCGACAGCCAGCGCCGGAGCAAAGGGTATGCTCTTGAAGATGCTCTGAAAAGGATCGGTTTAACAGGCACAGGGGCCGGAACCCTTTACGATGCCGCAGTTTTTTTTGATGCCGATAATCTGGTAGCCCCCAATTTCCTCCGGGTAATGAACAACCGGCTACTGGAGGGGGAGAAGCTCATTCAATGCTTTATCGATTCAAAAAATCCCTACGACAACTGGGTTACTGCAGCTTACAGCCTTACTTTCTGGTATAACAACAGGTTTCTTCTCCTGGCCCGCTACAACCTCGGGTTGAGCGCCGCCCTGGCCGGAACGGGGGTTTGCATTTCAAGGGATGTTCTTAGGGAAATCGGCTGGTCCACCTCTACATTGACGGAGGATCTGGAGTACTCCATGCAGGCGCTGTTGAAAGGGTACCGCACCACTTTTGCTTTGGAAACGCGGGTTTACGATGAAAAACCCCTTAACTTCCTCCTCTCCTGCCGTCAGCGGCTGCGCTGGGCCCGGGGCCAGATCAATGTGGCTATCCGCTACGCACCTCGACTTCTTGGCAAAGGGTTTGCCCGGGGCAACCCCGCCCAGATCGAGGGAGGATTGCGCCTGATGCAGCTTTTCGTCATCTCCTGCAGCGCCCTTCTGGGTTTTACAACCATGCTCTTTCCAGGTATAAGCACGGGATCACCTTATTTCTTTTTAAAAACCCACTTCCCCTCTCTAAGCATTCTGCTTTTAGCCTGCCCCTACCTTCTTCCCCCACTGACAATACTACTGGACAGGCTGCCGCCAAAATCATTTATTTACTATCCCCTTTATCCCCTCTTCTGTACCACCTGGCTCCTTATTATTTTTGTTGCCCTCTTCAGTTTTCGAAATAGCCTTTGGATGTCTACCAGTCACTCCAGAGCTATTGGGCACCGGGAGTTTAGTTATGCCAGCCCTCGTCGGCGGCTCCAAACGGGCCGCCTCACTGTACAGGCACGTGAAGAATAAAGCGCAGACAAATCCTCTCTATTCTGATAAGCTTACTTTATTAGAGAATATTGAAGAGGTAGATTCAAGATGGCAGATATCCTGGTGATTGAGGATGATCAACACATTCTCACCCTTCTAAGGGCATGCCTGGGCCGTGAAGGCTACGATGTTAGCCTGGAAGAAAACGGACGCAGCGGATTCATCCGCGCTATTAACAAAAAATTTGATCTTATCATCCTTGATCTGATGCTACCGGAAAAAGATGGTTTTGAAATCTGTCGCGAACTCCGCGCCGCCGGTAATGATACCCCCATTATCATCCTCACCGCGCGGGGCGATGAAATAGACAGGGTCCTCGGTCTCAAACTGGGCGCTGATGACTATGTTGTCAAACCCTTCAGCCTGCGGGAGTTAACAGCACGTGTGGAAGCTATTTTACGGAGATCGAGCAAGGCCACCTCTTTTGAGCGTCCACTGCTAACGGCTCCGGGGATCACTATCAACCCCCAAAACCGCCTCGTCACCGCAAAGGGGAACAGGGTTCTCCTTACCCCCAAAGAATTTGACCTGCTCTACCAGCTGGCGCTTCGCCCGGGACGAGTCTATTCCCGCGAGGAGCTAATGGAGCTGGTCTGGGGTTACGATTATATCGGCGCCAGCCGCACCATTGATGAGCATATCAAAAACCTGCGTCAAAAAATCAAAGAGGGCGGCGTTAAGGAGCAATATATCCACACTGTCTGGGGTGTGGGCTACAAATTTGATGCCGGTGAAAGTGAACAATGAAGATCACAACGCCTAAAAGGATCTTTACCCGGCTGATGATCAGCTACCTTGTGGTTACCCTGGCGGTGCTGGGAGTTATCGCAATTATCTTTATCAACTTGATGCAAAAATATTTTTTCAGCATCGAGGGCTTTCAGCTTGAAGGCCAGGGTGAAAAGGCGGCTTCACTTCTGGAAAGGCCTCTTCTGGAGAAGGACCTTTTGACCCTATCCCGGATGGCAGAGACCATTGCTTTCTCATACGACACCTACCTGTGGGTCATCGATGGACAGGGTTCCATTATCACCACGGCTGGTATCGATCCCCATAAACTGGGGCTTCAGGTTGAAAAATATGAAATTGCGCATGTGCTTGCCGGTAATTATGTTACCAAGCAGATCACGGGACCCGATTACAACAGCCTTATCCATATGACCCCCATCTATGAAAACCCCGGCTCCATCTTCGATGAAGGGATTGTCAGCATCAAAGATGAAAAAATGAATGTTATCGGTGCCCTGGCCATATGCCATCCTCTCTGGCCAGTCACCGTAACTATCTCCAAATTGAAAAGATTGGTTTTCTATGCCGCCGGCGGAGCCACTATTCTGGCATTATTTCTGGGCTATTCCCTTTCGCGAAAGATCGCCCGGCCTCTTGAGGATATGAGCCGTGTCGCCCTGTCTGTTTCCCAGGGTGACTATCAAAACCGGATTAATTACAGTTCCAATGATGAGCTTGGCCAGCTGGCTGATACCCTGAATTATGCCATAGAACATTTCGGAACAACCATTGAACAACAACACCGCCTTGTCGAGTTACAGCAGGAATTTATCTCTCACGTCTCTCACGAGTTTCGTGCCCCGCTGACCTCGCTACAGGGTTTCACAGAGCTGCTCAAGGAGGGGAAATGTTCCGCCGGAGAAAGGGATAATTATCTGGAGATCATGCATAAAGATACTGTTTTTCTAGGCCGCCTGGTCCAGGATTTGCTTGATCTGACCGGCCTGGAATCCCAGGGGTTCACCCTGCAGAAAGAAAGGTGCGCCCCCGGGGCAGCGCTGGGCCGTTCCCTAAAACAGCTGCATTACACCGCCGCTTTAAAAGATATTACCCTTTCTTTACACGTTCAGGAGTATGTACCTGATATCGAAGCTGATGAAATGCGACTCCACCAGATCATGGTGAACCTTGTGGAAAACGCTATCCGCTTCAGTCCCCCCGGATCAGAGATTAAGCTTTCCCTGCATTATGATGGCGAAGGGATCATGATCAGTGTTGCCGACAAAGGATCGGGCATCCCCGCTGCAGATCTGCCCCTGATCTGGAACAGGTTTTACAAGGTAGACAAGGCGCGGACCCGCTGTGAGACCGGAACCGGCCTGGGTTTGGCTATTGTCAAGCGAATCGTCGAACTGCACGGCGGCAGGGTGTCGGTGGAGAGCGAGCCGGGGAAGGGTACTATTGTCAGCATCTGGTTGCCCCAAAAAGCAGATCTTTAGTGTTAGAATTTTAGGCTGGTAAATTTTTTGTTAGCACTGGAGCAACCCGGAGCTGGCGCATGCCCCACAGCCAAAGTCCCCTCCCCGTAGCAATTCTAGCAAATGTGTACCACTTCCATCCCCGCCTTTTCAAAAACCTGCTTCACTCCATCAATATCTTCCGAATTGAGCCGCAGGATCAGGTTGACCCGTTCATCAGTGAAACGCTGGACATTGGTAGAAATAATATTGATCCCGGCGGCACGCAGCACCCCTGCGATTTTCTCCAGCATCCCCACCTGGTCTTCAACCTGCAGGGTCACACGAATGCTGGGATGATTTAAACCCAGCACATCAATAAAAGCCTTAAAAATATCACTTTCGGTGATAATCCCCACAACCCGGTTTTCCTTGACCACCGGCAGGGTGCTAATCTTCTTTTCCTGCATGATCAGCGCAGCCTTTTCAAGGATCGTTTCAGGGGTTACCGTGAATATTTCTTTTGTCATGATATCTTTAATTTTTATTTTCGGGAAAAGGTAATTTATCTCCCACACTGAGAGGCTCGTTGCAGGAGATGGTGAGGCCTTCATCAGATCCTGCTCAGTAACCAACCCCACGATATCCCCTTTGGAAACCACCGGAAGCCGCCGGATCGAGCGATCCTTCATTAAATTGAGCGCCTCTCCCAGGGTGCTCTCGGGCTCCACCGTCACCAGGTCTGCAGACATATAATCCTGGACAAACATAGAATATCCCCCCCGCAGCAAATATTTCGGTTCTCCTTAATTCTGTTTTCTGCAAAGAGGTGCAAAATCCTCTCCCGGAAATATAATGGCAGAAAACCCTACCCGGAGAGTCTTCTGCCGGTAGATGCCGGTGCCGCTCCGTCCTGCTGCCCGGGCTGCACCGGAGTACACTATTCTCCTGTCACTATCACCTGTATGCCCAATTCACCATTGTTGCGGTCGTAGCTCGTCATCACCAGCAGCTCACCGTCCTTGCCAGCGTTGTAGCCCAGAGAATCTGCGTCCGTATACTCCCCTGCTTGCAAGACAAAGCCCGCATCTTTCAGCACCTCAACATATTGCCGGTAATCATCTTCTTCCACATCTTCCAAGTGCAGCCAGCAGTTATCCTCCGCATTCATTGATGTCTCGAGCCTGCCCCCATCGAACCGCGGGATCCGGGACGCCGCCCCCTCTTCAGGCCACTCGACGCCGCCCGTGGTCCATTTCGCGCCGTCATCGCCCGTGACCGTGATCTTGCCGTCTTCAATATCAACATCTACGTCCTCTCCAATTACCTTCTCCATAATGCCCTCACTGATTTTATCCGTGATCTTTTCGGCTACCTTCTTCTTGATGATGCCGCAACCGGTCAGGGGCAGCAGCAGGAGCAGGGCGGCCACAACAACCAACACTCTTTTCATCTCTTCGCTCACCTCAATTTTATTAATACTCCCTGTGAATAATCATACTCAAATCTGCCCAAATGGTCAAATCTACCCAAATATAAATTACCCTGGGGGTTAGCTCGCGGGAGGAAATTGTCCTTTACCTGAACCTAATTGGGGAGATAGACAAGGTTAAATAAGGCGAAGGATTCCCCGGTACCGGGGAATCCTTCAATGCTTGTATAATGGCTCTAATTCTTCAGCGCCTCTTCCACCCAGGGAGGAACGATGTATTCTACCGTTCCCGGATAGGTGATCCCCTCCCAGTCATAGGGCCAGACGCACTTTAGCTCACCCTCCTGCCACTGGGTTCCCACACCGGTAACAAAACCCGGCCCCCAGACAAGATCGTGGTTTTCATCAAAAGCTACATTACCAACGGCTGAGGATCGTTTTGTCTTCTCCATCTCCTCAACTATTGCCCCCGCATCAAGTATGCCTGCCCGCTCGGCAGCTTCTTTGTACACATAAATTGCATCATAGGTGCCTGCATTGTAGGTGGGGAATTCTCCAGCTTGCTCCACGAACTCTTCATACCAGCCAACCGTGCTTTCAGTAATCTCTACGGGGGCGTATGTGTTCATCGTTAACTCATAGTTCCCGTAGCTGTCTGTAGCATCGATGAATCCCATGGATTGAGCCTCCACATTGATGCCCACTGAGGCGGCCGGTATCTGCAGTTCACCCCACTGTTTGGAGTAGGTTACACCGCCCGAGGAAGAAAGGTAGGTATAGATAATCTGTGCTCCTGAATCCCGGATCGCCGTCAGCTCTGCAGTCATATCAGTGGCCTGTGGAGAGGGTCGCCAGACATCGACCAGCTCCATCCCGAAAGCGGGGATAGCCTGCTGTGCAGCAGCAGCAAGGGCATCACCCGCTGCCGCCTCCTCGCAAACCACCGCCACCCTAGGCGTTTCGATGCCGTAGTCTTCCATCAGCACCTGACCCACATGCTGCATCAACAGCAGCGAAGCCTTTGCTAGAAGTTCCCCGTTCATCGGGGTGATCCTGAACCAGTACTTGTATCTGTCATAGTCCTCGCTCACCTTATCGGCCATCTGTTTAAAGGAGGCACCGCAGGTGACATAAATCTTTTCATGATCCATCATCAGCTCCTGTATCGCCACCGCAGCCTCAGTGCGGATGGTTCCCACGAGCAAATCAATATCATCCTGGGCAATGGCCTTCTCTACTGCGCTGGCGGCATCATCTACGCTGAGCAGCTCGTTTGTGTCGATCTTAATCAGCTCAATGCGGTAATAATCCTCGCCAACCTTAACTCCGCCGGCTTCATTGATTTCATCGGCAGCCATTTCTGCTCCCAGCCAGTGATGCTGCCCGTGGATGAATTGCATGGGCCCGGCAACGCCAATTTTAATCACCTTGCCCTCATCTACCGGTTTGTCGCACCCCGCAACAAGGATCATCCCCAGGCAGAAAAGCGCCAGTAAAACATAGGTTACAACCTGCCTGATCTTCACGGTTCAACAGACCCCCTTAAAATATTTTCTGCCTACGTACAGCTTTAGTCCACCGGATATCCCTTCCCTTTTTCCCTTTCCGTGATCACCTCCTCCTCTCCTGCCAGCAGCGTCCCGCAGACACGGCATTTACGGCGGGTAAAGGCATTCCGCTCCTTACATCGCATGCACTCTTTTTCCACGCGATCCAGGAACCATGGGGCGACCCCCTCGGGCATGAACCGCAGCACAATCACGATGGTTACAGCAAAAAAAAGCATGCGTACTTCGGGAAAGGCTCGCATGAGTTCCATCAGAGGAAAAAGTATGATCACACCTGTCACAGCACCGTAAACAGTCGCTATCCCACCGAAAATTGTCCAGATGATCGCCTGAAAAGATAGCATTACATCGAGCATGGAGGGACCGGCCAGGCGCATGTAATGGGCATAAAAACCTCCCGCCAGCCCGGCAAAAAGACCGCTTAATGAGAAAGCAAGAAGCTTGTAAGCAGTTGTGTTGATGCCCGATGCGCGGGCAGTGATCTCATCCTCCCTGATGGCGTGAAAGATCAACCCCAGCTTCGAATCTGTGATTTTCCAGATGAGCAGACATGATACCACTCCTATAATCAGGGCGATGTAGCATTCAGCAAGGCGGCTCCCCGCCAGGCGGGCAATCCCCGAGACCCCCAGTTCCCCCCCTGTGTATTCCTTGAAAATATAGACAACACCCTTGAGGATAATTGGAAAAGCCAGGGTGGCCAGACTTAAATACTGGCCCTTAAGCCGCAGACAAGGTATGCCGACAGCGAGCCCGGCCGCCACCGCCGCCAGCGCACCAATGGGAATGGTCAGAAAAGGTGGTAGTTTCAGGTAGAGATTCAGCATGGCCGAGGTGTAAGCGGCAACTCCGAAAAAGAGGGCGTGCCCCAGGTTGAGCTGCCCCACAAAACCGGATAGAAGATCCCAGCTCGCTGCAAAGACGGCAAAAATTGCCGTAAGCGTGATGATCCTTAAAATATAGATGTCTTTGACAAAAAGAGGGACGATAAAGAGTATAAGCACCACGATCAAAGCCAGGGTTCTTCCGGGAAGAACAAGAATTTCACCTTTGAAATCACGGTAGATTCGACTAACCATACCCCGGATCATCGTTCACCCTCCAACACCACACCGAACAGCCCCTCGGGACGGATTAGCAAGACAATAATCATGATCAATAGAGAAAAAGCCCCCTTTAAGAATGAACCCTGCGGAACAAGGTAAATGACAAGCGATTCGCTTAAGGCAATAATAAAAGCCCCCAGAATGCTCCCCTTGATGCTGCCCAGTCCCCCCAGGACCACTATGGCAAGGATGATAGTCAGAGGGTGGAGCCACATGTGCGGTTCCAGGATGTTAAGCGGAGCTACCAGTACTCCCGCTGTTGCAGCCAGCGCCGCAGAGATCGCTGCGGTAAATGTAGCAATCCTAGATACATCCATTCCCATGAGGTTGGCCACCTCTTTGTCTTGGGCTGTAGCCCGTATAGCCAGACCCAGACGGCTCTTCTGCAGGAGCAGCCACACCGCACCCAGGATGATTGCCAGTACTATGCAGGTAAGAGCATGCTGCTTCGTCACCTGTACACCCATGATTATGAAAAATCCCTTGGCCAGGCTGGGAACACTTCTAAATTGTCCGCCGAAAAATTTAAGCATGAGCTCCTGGAAAACCAGCGCAAGAGCGATGGTGATGATGAGAACAGTAGTTTCATGCTCCCGCATGGGATCGATAAGCACCTTGTAGCATAAAACGGCGATAATGGTTATGAGTATTACAGATATCAAAATAGCGGGAGCAGCGGGACAGCCTGCCATGCTGACGAGGGCAAAGATGGAAAACCCGGCCAGCATGTAATAAGCGGTATGGGCCAGGTTGATGATCCGGCCAACGCCGAATATCAGAGAAAATCCTACAGCCAGCATGGCGTAGGCAGCGGCATTGACCAGTGTGGTTATGAGAATGTTTGCGAGCATAACTTCACTCCTTATCCGAACCCGGTTAAAGCCCCAGGTATGATTGTCTAATCGTCTCGTTAGCCAGCAGCCCTTCCCTGCTCCCTTTTGCCACAATCTTGCTATGTGAAAGGATATAGCTGCGGGTTGACATGGCCAGGGTCAGGTTAACATCCTGCTCCACCAGTAGCATGGTGATACCGCTCTCATTTATCTCTCCGATCCTGGCAAAAAGCTCTTTTTTGACCAGCGGCGAAAGCCCTGTAGAGGGCTCATCAATACAGAGCAGAAGCGGCCCCGTCATCAAGGCCCGTCCAATGGCCAGCATCTGCTGCTCTCCACCGGAAAGCGTCGCCGATATCTGCCGCGACCTTTTCTGTAAAACCGGGAAGATCCGGTAGACCAGCTCCAGCGTTTCAGTGAATTTGCGGTTATCGCGGACCAGGTAGGCGCCGGCTTTCAGGTTTTCCAACACCGTCAGTTCGCTGAAAGGACGCCGCCGCTCAGGGCAGAGCACCAGCCCCATCCGGGCTATAAGATGGGGAGGCAGTTCATCGATCCTTTTTCCCTGGAAATAAATCTCACCGGTGATGGTGATATTTCCCGCCCTTGTGCCCCGCTTCATCTGCTTTTCCCAGAGCACCAGGCCGCTGATAGCCCGCATCAGAGTGGTTTTACCAGCTCCGTTCGGCCCGATGAGGCTTACCAGTTCTCCCGGATGTACCTCCACGCTCACTTTATTTAAAAGCATTGCCGTATCATAACAAACTGTCAGTTCCCTAACCTCGAGCATCTCCATTCAGGCCCCCTCTTGTCCCAGGTAGGCCTCAATCACAGCAGGATTCTCTACTATCTCCTGCGGTAAACCGGCCGCGATGATCTGACCAAAATGGAGTACAATCACCCGGTCTACAATTTTCATCAGCTCGCTGAGCTTATGTTCGATGATGATCATCCCCATCCCCTCGCTGTGCAGCCTGCCAAAACGGCCGCCGCGGTGCAGCCGCCGTATAGATTTGGCCAGCAGTTCTGTTTCTACAGGGTTGAGCCCGCCAAAGGGCTCATCAAGGATGAGCAACTCCGGTTCTGTAGCAATTGCCCGCGCTATTTCGAGCCGTTTCAGATCGCCATGCGAAAGATGTGCCGCCGGCTCCATGGCAAGATCGGATATACCGGCAAACTCAAGGGCATCGTTGGCCTTCGCCTCGACGCGCTTGACCCATTCCCCCCTGCGACGCCCCCGCGGGGCCAGGCATGCCACCATCACATTGGAAATGATAGGCATTCGCCGGAAAGGGCGGGTGTTTTGAAAGGTTCCGGCAATGCCCATGTTGACAATGTCCCAGGTATTTTTCCCCCTAAGTTCCTTGCCCTGGAACCTTATGGAACCCCTGTCGGCCTTTAAAATGCCCATAATCATTTTAACAAGAGTGCTTTTGCCGGCCCCGTTGGGGCCTATTAATCCAACAACTTCATTCCGCTGCACAGTAAGTGAGACATTATCCACTGCAGTAAGGCCGCCAAACCTCTTTGTCAGCTCTGATACTCCAAAGAATTCTGTTTTCATTCGACTTCCTCCAGCTCTTCCCTGAGTTCGCGCCGCGATATTTTACCCACATCGGTCTGCGGGAGCTCACCCCTGAACTCTATAATTTTAGGCACTTTGTAGTGGGCCAGCCCTTGCTTGCAGTATTCTTTCAGATCTTCCTCGGAAATTTTACCGCGGGCCTCATTCTGCAGCACCACGATTGCTTTGATAATTTGCCCGACCTTTTGATGGGGAACACCGATAACCCCGGCAGCCTTGACCTGGGGATGCTGGTAAAGATAATCTTCAATATCCCGGGCAAAGACCGAATAACCCTTGTATTTAATAAGATCTCGTTTGCGATCGTAAAAATAGAAATAGCAGTCTTCATTCATGCGCACAAGATCCCCTGTTTTGAGCCATTTCTTACCTTCCAGCTCGATAACGGTGCGTTCCGTTTCCTCGGGATTGTTCCAGTAACCTGCGGTAATGTTGGGTCCGCTCAAGATCATCTCGCCCACTTCGCCAGGCGGCAGGAATTCATTTGTATCCGGGTCTACGATGGCTGCATCAACATTGGGAATGGGAAATCCGAAAGAACCGGCCTTATTGAGTCCCAGGGGGGTGGCATGGGAGACCCCGGCAGTCTCAGTCATGCCATATCCCTCCATGATCTTTGTACCTGTTCTTTCCTGCCAGCTGTTTACCGTGGTTTCCTGCAATGTATCGGCGCCGCAGGTGATTAGTTTCAGGCGGCGCCAGTTCGCCCGGTCAGTTTTATCGTATTCTTTTAGATATTCAAAAAAGGTTGGCACACCGTAAAGCAGCGTTGCACGCCGGGCATCTATGGAATAGATGATGTCATCGAAATCTGGCGTGGTAAAGAGAACAATCTCTGCGCCAAACATAAATCCGTTGATCATGGCCACAATTTGCCCGTAAATATGGTAGAAAGGAAGAAAGGCGATGATCACCTCTGATCCCTCTTTCAATACCGGCCACAGATTTGTGGTCTGCTGCTGGGTGGCGATGATATTGTAATGGGTCAGCAAAACACCTTTGGGCGGACCGGTGGTTCCCCCGGTGTAAGGCAATACCGCCAGGTCGCGCTGTGGGTCTATATCCACCGGCGGCGGGGTTCCCTCAACGCTTAACATATCTTTAAAACGGTAAATCGAGTTGCCATAGGTGATCTTAATATCAGGAATTTCGATATCGCGGGCTATCTTGCTGAGAATGCTCCTGCCCAGCGCTCTTTTCAAGGGAGGCAGGTAATCAGCAATCCCAGTAACAATTATTACCGGATCCAGCCCGGTCTTAAGCACATTGTCATAGAGAATATCCTGGCAAATTACTGTCCGGGCGCCGCTGTCGGCAAGCTGGTGCCTCACCTCATGACTGGTGTAGACCGGACTGATGGGGGTAACCACAGCGCCCAGTTTCAAAACAGCCAGGTAGGAGATAATGAATTGCGGAGAATTCAACAGGTAGAGCGCCACCCGGTCACCCTTTTTTACATGGAGTTCATGCAAGGAGGCAGCCAGTCTGCGCACCTGTTTTTTTAGCTCTCCGTATTTAATTTTGCTGCCATAAAAATATACTGCCGTATTCTTGCTGTAACGATCGGCCATTTCATCAAATAGATCCGGCAATGCAGCCACTGGAAGCTCAACGGAGCGGGGCACATCTGCCGGGTAAAGCTGCAACCAGGGTCTTGATAAATATTTGTTTTTAGCATCCATACTCTAGATCCATCCCCCCTATATTCACTAATCTTAATATTCCCGCAATGGGTACAATATTCCTGCCAGGATTTTATAATATTTCCGTTTTTCTGTTATCTGCCTGTTTTTATGGCCATATACCTTTGTCGATAAAGGGCCATTGTAAAAGCAGACAGTACTTTAGGAGATGCGCTCTCCCGGCCTTATCTGGTCAAATAAAAGGGATTTCTTATAAAAAAAGAGAAGGGGAAAGCAGAGTTGATAAATGATCGGGGAAACTGGGGAGTAGAAGATGAATCAGCTTAAGCTTAAACATGGACTGGATGAAGTACCTCCCTTTGGTGAGTTAATCCTAATTGGGCTTCAATGGTTCGCCATCGCTGTTCCTATTGTGATCATTGTCGGTAAAATTGTTGCCGGCCTGCATTTTGATGATGCAGCCGCTCAGATCATTTACATTCAAAAGATATTTTTTCTGTCCGGGATCGCTCTTCTGGCTCAGCTATTTTGGGGACATCGCCTGCCTCTCATCACCGGACCGGCTACAATATTGCTTGTAGCCATCATTTCCGGCGGCGCCGGCAGCTTTGGCTCCGTGTACACCGCCATCTCCATCGGCGGTCTGATTCTTTTTCTTTTGAATGCTGCCGGGCTCTTTGGCTATCTTAGTAAACTTTTTACCGCGCCCGTTGTGGCCACGATCCTTATGCTGGTTGCTTTCACCCTTGCCCCCATGATCATAGATCTTATTGTTTCTTCCAATGCTCCCGGGCAGGCTCTGGCTGACCTCTGCTTTTCGCTTGTGCTTCTCCTCGCCTTATTCTTTGTGAGCAGCCGCCTGAGCGGTTTCTGGAAATCAACTTTGATCCTGTGGGCGCTCCTTGCAGGAACCATCCTTTATATCCTTATTTTCCCACACAACATCATGGAGGCCGGAACAGCTGCGAAAGGCGCCTTCGGCGGTTTTTTTCAAAATATGAATTTCAAGCCAGTTTTTGAACCCGGCGTGATTATCGCTTTTTTGGTCTGTTTTTTAGCCCTCTCCATCAATGACCTGGGCTCCATCTATTCCGTCGGAGGGATGCTAAAAACGGAACAGATGGCCAGCCGCATTCGCTGGGGGCTCTCGTTCACCGGTATTCTAAATTTTGTCTCGGGTCTGCTGGGCGTTATCGGCCTTGTTAATTTTTCCCTGAGCCCCGGAGTGATAGCCTCCACGAAATCTGCTTCCAGGTACACCCTGGTTCCTGCAGGCATTCTGCTGGTGGGCGTCTCGTTTATCCCGCGGGCCATCGCATTTATGGGCGCTGTGCCCCCCGTTGTCATCGGCAGTGTGCTTTTGTACATCATGTGCTCCCAGCTTGGCGCCGGGCTGATTATGGCCCTGGATTCACCAGGGGGATTCAGCTTTGAACGCAGCCTTGTGATCGGCCTTCCCCTCATGCTGAGCATCATCATCTCTTTTCTGCCCGAGGGCACAACCGCCGCATTTCCCGTGATTTTCAGGCCGATCCTGGGAAATGGATTTGTCGTCGGCGTTCTATCCGTGCTCATCATGGAACATCTCATTTTTAAGAGGGTCAGGTCCTGAAAAAATAGATTCACTTACCCCCTTGGTTGTTTAAAATTGGCTGTCGCATTAAAAAAGACACTCTGGAAAGCGCCGGGGCAAAATCAGCTGGTATGAGAAAACTAAGCCGGCACGGCAGACCCGGCGATCACAAAATGAAGACAGATCGGGGAGGAGAACCACTATGAAGAGAGAGCTCTCCCAACTAATCACCGCATATGTAAAAAGTTATAAAAATCTAAAGCAGACGCTAACAGATTGGAGGGAGCCCCTGATCGGATTTGCCGATGCCGCAGATCCTTTATTCCTCAAATTAAGGGAAATAGTGAACCCTGATCATCTCCTGCCTGCAGATATTGTCCCCAATGCAAAGTCAGTGATCACTTTTTTTGTGCCCTTTACCGGGGAGACTGTGGAAAGTAATATTGCCGGAGAAGAGACTTCAAAGGAATGGGACTACGCATACATTGAAACAAATATTTTAATTAACGATTTATGTCAGTATTTATACGAGATATTGACTGCCAGGGGTTTCAATGCATCGCTGCTCCCTGCAACATATAATTACAATGAGAAAAAATTGATCAGCGACTGGTCACACCGCAGTGTGGCCTATATTTCGGGAATAGGCAAGTTTGGACTTCATAATATGCTGATTACAGAAAGCGGGTGCTGCGGCCGGCTGGGAAGCGTGATCACCGATGCGGCTCTCAGCCCCACCCCGCGAACAGATGAGGAATATTGCCTTTACAAGTTTAACGGCACCTGTAAAAAATGTATAGATAAATGTGTTAACGATGCCTTCCAGCTGGAAGAGGGCGAGATATTATGTAACCGCTGGAAATGCAATGAACAGATCTTTTCCAAAAAGA
>CAYXKD010000013.1:0-41252 GCA_964464625.1 uncultured Syntrophomonadaceae bacterium | reverse complement strand
TCATTGACAAGAAATTGTTACCTAAATTATAATTTATCCGGACACATTCATCAACGTCCTTCAGATAACCGAAGTGGGACGCCTGGGTCGTACCTCTTTGTCCCACTTATGGCAGAACGCCGGATAAATAGCACGATGATCACCAGCTCCGGGGCGGGCGGATATCGCGGACCAGCTTCCCCGCCCAGGCCAAACCTTAGACGCCCTGCTACTGCCTGAGCCACCGCCCTGTTAAATCTGCGTGGCCGCTCTAAAAGGATTATTAACCCGGACCGTGAATCATAATAGCAAAAGAGCAGCAATGAAAAGAAGCAGGGCACTCTCCCTGAAATTGCTACAGAGTGGCGGTGGTAAAATGACCAAGGACAGTTCCCGCTGGAGAACACTGCTTTACGTCTACATATTTATGCTGGCCTACAGTTTTGTTTTTCAGGTTATCCCCCCCGTCCTCGGCTTTATAGTTTCATCACTGGGCATTTCCCACACCCAGGCGGGGTCGCTGATGAGCTTCTTTGCCCTGCCCGGCATCTTCATTTCCATTCCCGGAGGGATCCTGGCTGATCTTTACGGCCCCAGGCGCGTCTCCACGGCTGCCCTGGCCATTGCCCTGGCCGGTTCGCTGCTGGTAGGTCTGGGGAAATCCTACCCACTGCTTGTTACCGGCAGGCTCATCACCGGTATAGGCGCCGGGATCATCGCCATCGTTTCCTCGCAGATGATCGCCCGCTGGTTTACAAAAGGCGATCTGGGCACAGCCATGGGGATCTACAATACAGCGATGCCGGTGGGCACCATTTTCGCCCTGAATGTATTCGGCCGCATCGCCGCCCTCTCAAACTGGCGGCTGCCTGTCATCCTCACAGCTCTTTACTGCCTCTTCGTCCTGCTGCTCTTTTATTTCAAGCACCCGGGACTGCCCGCAGAAGAGGAGCCCCCGCTTCAGCAAAAACCGGAGCCTCATGCAAAGAAACAATCGCTCATTAAAAAAGGCGGCGCCGTCTGGCTTGTTGCATTCATCTGGATGATGTATAACGCATCGGCTATATCCTATCTAACCTTTGCCGGCGATTACTATATCAAAGCAGGCTATGACCCCGGCTATGCCGGTTTTCTCAGCAGCCTCTTTATGATCGGCTCTCTGCTGTTCAGCCCTCTAGTGGGATATCTTACGGACAGGGTGGGCCGTGAGGAGTATTTCATTATCGGCGGCTCCACCGTGCTGGCCTCCCTGCTGCTACTGCTGCCCCGCTCAGGGTTAAACCCGCTGCTCCTGGGAAGCATCATCGGGCTGACAGCAGCGTTTATTCCCTCCCCCGTATTTTCGCTGGTGCCGAAACTTATCCCCGCCAGGCAGTCGGGCCTGAGCTATGGCATCACCTCAACCTGTTTGAATATCGGAGTGCTGGCAGGACCACTCCTCGTCGGCCTTGCCTACGACCGGACCCTCAGTTACCTTTCCGGCTTTAACCTGATGTCTCTCTTTGCCCTGGCAGCGGCGGCCATCGCCCTGATTCTCTGCCGGGTCGGCCGAAGGGAGACATAAATCTGTTACTGCTGAAGGAAATAGTTGGCTGATTGTAGAAGGAAAAAGGGAAATTGAACAGGTTTTTTTTAAGATAAAGGGGAACAAACAATGAACGCTCTCAAGAACAACAGCTGCCCTTTCTGCAAACTGCCGCTTAGAGATTACCATGACTATGTCACCTGCCCGGAATGCCAGACCTCCTTTCATGAAAAGTGCTGGGAAGAAAACGACGGCTGCACCCTTTGCAACCTCCGCGCCACCCCGGAAAGCGAAATTTCTGCCACAACCCTTTCCTGGTTCCTTTACCACAGCAACAGAAACCTTGGCCCCTTAACCTGGGAAGAGCTATGCAACCACCCCGCCATTCAGCCTGATGACCTGGTCTGGAACAACAGCATGCCCACCTGGGTCAGGGCTGCCGAGATTCCCAGCCTGCTTCCCAAAGTCGCCCTGGCGGATGAACCTGCGGAAAGAGAAAACCAGGCCGGGAAAAACAACATAGACGCAGTCTTGCCGGTAAAGGAGAAAGAGCCCGCTGCAGCTCCCCCTTCCCCGGAGGGCAGAAAAGGAGAGGAACTGGATGGGGCCCTGGAAACATCCGGAACCGCAGAGGCGATTGAAGAGAGAGCCTTTGATGCAGTCGAAAAAAGCGCCGCTGCCACCCCTCTTGAAACTGACACAGCTCCGAAAGAGAAGCCGGTCGGCGCAGATAGAAGCATGAGTTCCCCCCTTGTTACGGAGCCGAACAAAGAGAGGATAAGCCCCGACCGACATCCTTCACGGGCGGAGCAGATTGTAGGTCAACTATACGGGGATCAGCTTTCCCATATATCACCGGAAACCAGCTTCCTGGAGCGGGAAGAAGAGTACTACTATGAAGAAGAACCTGTACTGGACCGCAAGTTTGCCGGCCCTGTAATTGCCGGTATCCTTCTAACCCTGGGCGGCGGCGCCGCCACTGCCGCAGCTTATTTCTACACTGTTGGCTGGGACAATCTTTACCACATTGCCGCCATTGCTCTCGCAGGAGCCGTCACTCTCCTCGGTGTCGTCAATTTATTCCGCGGCATCTCCCTCTGGCGGAAAAACAGGCCCCAGGAATCGCCATCGGAAAACCATTAATCACATTGGATTTTGCCCTGGGAAATACCCTGCAAGCTTTGATCCCCGGATTGATCCATGGGCTGATATATTTTCCCAGCACCGCCCCAGGCGGTGCAGCCATTGCCATTGGCCTGGCCCTTCTGGGCAAACTTTCGCACCTCTATGGCAGATTCTATTTCCCCGGCAATGACAATACAGAATACAGCGATGCAACACTGCCCTGGCAATAACAACGGAGGGTGCGGGCGGCCCGGGGGTAACCTCCCAGCTGAAAAACAGGGCGGCTGCTGCAGGAATAAGCGGCTAAGCTGTAGAAAAGGGAAACGCGTTCGGATGTCTCTTTTACCATCTTCATCGTGCCGGAGGTAAGGATGCACATAGACTGCCGGAAAGGACGCACCACCGCTGAACTGCTCTACAAGGCCTTCAGATCAGAAGGAATTCACGGTCAAAAGGCTATGCCCGGGGATTTGATGCCTGAGGGCATGGCCCGGGGAAGCAGAGAGCATCTGCTTTTTATCACTCTTACGACGGCGATCAATGACCAGCGCGACTCCTTTGAGCTCTGGAAGAACTCCTGCCTGACATATGATAATCCCAAAACACGATACCTTTTTGAACCGGCGGAATTAAGCAGGGTGCCCTTCAATAGGATAATCCGGGATCTGCATAGATACAGGCTGAGCCGGAACCCCATCAAGGACGCTCAGATCTGGGTCACCATTACCACAACTTTTCTGCAAAAATACGATGACGATCCCACAAACCTGCTGCTCTCTTGTGACTACAAGGCTGATCGCATCCTGCAGGAGCTGCTGGAGGGACGACACGGGAGAGGGAGAAAGAAAAAACCGGATTTCCCTAACCTTGGGGGCCCCACGATGGCTCCTCTATGGATGGGGATGCTCCGGGAAAACCTGGACTGCCCGCTGGTAAACATGGAAAAGATTCCTCTTCCAGCAGACATCCATGTAGCCGCTGCCACCTTAACCCTGGGCGTGGTGAAAGGACGCTACGAAGGGCCGCTTGAGCAGCTTTTTCACTCCATCGGTGAAGCCTGGTCCAGATCCCTGGAAGGTGTCCTTCGCCCCGACGGCCTGCCTATGATTGCCCTGGATCTCGCTGAACCGCTCCGGCATCTCTTTCGCCGGGGATGCAGCACCCGCGAGGCAGATGGAACCTGTACAGAGAGGGAAAACTGCCCCTGCAGGGATCATTGCTCAACTGGATTTATCGAGATGGACAGGGCAAAGGATATGGTCAGGTTTGCCATAGGGTAAAAAAGGTTGACAACGGCAGGGAAAAAACCGCCGGCTTGACAGCCGGCGGTTTTTAATTCCATTTTCAAGGGATCCTGCCTGCGTTTTTAAAAACCGGTCAGCCGGTAGAGGATGAACTCAACAGCTGATTCATCGGCCCGCTTTTCAGTCATACCCGCAACAATGCTTCCGTCGGGTAACAAAACAGCGGTGCTCATCCAGGGGTATTTGGTCCCGAAAAGGTCCTCGTCATCGATTCTTCCAATGAAAGTGCCGTCCGATTTCCAAAGTAAAACTTCACGATAGTTGCCGTCAAATGCCATAAATCCGTTATTGGTTTCAATAACAACTGTTACGGAACCCAGACTTTCCGGATCGCCAAACTCTTTGTCACCCAGAGTAAGCTGCAATTTCTTTTTCAGGTCATACACAAAAACTGCCTGCTCTTCGTTCGCCACCGAGCTGCCGCTGACAAAAATATGGTTTTCCCCGATGTTCATGTGCCTGATGGTACTCACTTCGGCGATATTCCAGTCTTCGCTCTCTATGGTACCGTCACCCAATGTGATCACTTCTACATCAGGTCCTGAAAACCAGGAAACACCCCATCCCCCTGATGGATGCATGGCTACTTCATCAGGGCCATAGTGGGCGAAAATTTGCTCTCCATCGCGGAATCCCACAAAATCAGCCATGAAAGCAGATGCATAAAGCGTTCCCTTTTCGTCTGTGTGAATGTTTTTGTATTCCTTCTCCAGGGGCAGATCCTTTTCATGAACAAGGCTGCCGCCTTCCAGCTTGTACTGCTTGATCAGGCCGTCGGCAAGCACATAGTACACATTGTCCGATACTGCTACGTAACCACCAAAAATATCATCCACCACGAGGGGCTCGGCAAAAGGAATCCATTCTGTATTGATGTTGTAGCTGCCCACCATTTTGCTGAAAGAATCACCCACATAAGGTTCGCCTTCTGATGGATCTACTTCTTCCTCATCAGCGTCTTCTGCTATTTCTTCCTCTTCCCCATCTACATCCTCATCGATCACTTCTCCACCCTTTCCGCAACCTGCAAGACCAAACAGGAGGCAGAAGGCAAGCAAGAAAACAATCCACTTTTTCATTTTCCCTCTCCTTTTTTTGTGTTTACTCCTGAATCTAAAGCACCACCCTCAATGAGGGCGTTATCCAGGAAAGGCTACCTCCTTCCCTGAGGCACCATAATTATCAACTTAACAGAGGTGCAGGCTGCGCACATCACAGTTAACAACCATTTCTATACCAGGCAAACAAATAAGGGCCCCCAGGGCGCCTCCACCGCGACGGTTGGGCATCCTTCTGACAGATGCGGTACATTTCTTAAACTATAAAAAACCTTCAGCAGTCAACAGCCGTCCGTCCTTATTCAGACTGACCTGCGGCATTTTCAATTGCTTTCGTCCTCACCTCGCGACGCATAATTTTCCCGATAGATGATTTGGGTAACTCCTCGACGAAATGAATCTTGCGCGGCACTTTGTAGGCAGTCAGGTTTTCACGGCAATACTTGATAATCTCTTCCTCTGTCAGCTCTTCACCTGGCAGGGGTACCACATAGGCTATGACGTTTTCACCGCGGTATTCGTCGGGCAGGCCCACGGTGCAAGCTTCCTCAATTTGGGGATGTGCGAAAAGAATATCATCGACCTCGTTGGGAAAAACACTGAATCCCCCGGTAATGATGAGATCTTTTTTACGGTCGACCACCGAAAGATACCCTTCCTCATCGAAAAAGCCGATATCACCCGTGTAGAGCCAGCCATCACGCAGAGCCTTCTCCGTCTCCTCGGGGTTCTTGTAATAACCTGACATCACCTGGGGCCCCTTGATCAGGATCTCTCCTGTTTCACCGGTGGGCATCTCTTTCTCTCCTGTTTTGATATCCACGATGCGGATATCCGTGTTGGGCAGGGGCAAGCCCACAGTTCCCGGCTTCATCTTACCTCCCCAGGGTGCAGCAGTAGCAAAAACGGTGCTTTCAGTCAGGCCATAAGCATCAACAATCTGCTTTCCCGTCAGCTCATGCAAGCGGTTGTAGGTATCCACAGGCAGGGGCGCCGCCCCGGTAAAAAATCCCTTGATGAAAGAGAGGTCCATTTCCGTAAAGAGCTTGTTGTTCAGGAGTCCATTGAAAATGGTGGCAACACCGGGCAGGTAATCTGGTTTGTATTTCTTCACCATCTCGGCAACAGCATCCGGGGAGGGACGCAGCACCAGGATGGCCTCCAGGCCGGCCCAGAGAGCGTAGTTTTGCATTGCTGTAAAACCGGCCGAGTGGAAGTAGGGGTAGACGGCAAGCAGTTTTTCACCTTTCTTTACTCCCGGCAGCCAGGCCGCAAACTGCTGCACATCGGAGGAAAGACTGGCATGGGTAAGCATGACCCCTTTGCTGAGCCCCGTGGTCCCGCCGGTATAGAGAATCGCCGCCAGCTCATCCCAGGCGGATAACTCCTCCACCGAGCCGTCCCGGTGCTCCTTGATAAGATCGGTAAACTTGTACACATCCTGCTGCGGGGTAACCTTGCGGTACATATCTTTTTTTACCAGGGGATAGAGCTGCTTTTGGGGGAAAGGAAGATAGTCATTGATATGGCAGGTCACGATTTTTTCAATACCCGTCTTCTCCTTCAGGCTAAGCATACGGGGCAGAAGCACATCCAATCCCACGGCAATCTTTGAATCGGAGTTGCTGAGCTGATAGATCAGTTCCCGCTCCGTGTACAGGGGATTGTTGGGCACGATCACCGCACCGATGCGGAAAGCGGCATAAACAGCGATGGTCATCTGCGGCAGATTGGGCAGAAGTGTGGCCACTTTGTCTCCCTTTTTGATGCCAAGCGCTTTCAGGGCCCGGGCAAAGCTGCTTACCAGATTATCCAGCTCGCGGAGAGATATTTTCCGCCCCAGATAGTTCATTGCCGCCATATCACCTCGCTCCGCCGCAGCGCGAGCCAAAACGCGGGAAAGGGTGATCTCTTCAATATTGAGTTCGTGCGGCACCCCCGGTATATATGATTGGTGCCACGGTTTAGGTTCGAACAATTACAAATACCTCCCTTGTAAGTACAAATCGTCCAGGCATCATTACATTTTTAAGAGGATGCACATCGAAATTCCTTCAAAAAGCAGTCCCTGCTGCTGCCGGCAAACAGCGGTATTAAAATGATGAATCAAAGCCGGCCTCCCCAAATATTCCCTTATTTCTGTTCACCGGCCTCTTCCGCCACCTTTGTTCTCAGCTCGCGCCGCAGGATCTTCCCGATGGTCGATTTGGGCAGCTCCTCGACAAAGTAGATCTTCCTCGGGATTTTGTAGGCGGCCAGGCTCTCCCGGCAGTATTTGATAATCTCTTCTTCTGTCACCTCTTCGCCTGACAGGGGCACCACGTAGGCAACCACCATTTCACCGCGGTATTCATCGGGCACGCCCACGGTGCAGGCCTCCTGGATCTTGGGATGCAAGAAAAGAATATCATCGACTTCATTGGGATAAACATTGAACCCCCCGGATATGATTAGATCTTTTTTACGATCAACTACTGAAAGATGGCCTTCTTCATCGAAAAAGCCGATATCGCCCGTGTAGAGCCAGCCGTCGCGCAGGACTTGCTCTGTCTCCTTCGGGTTCTTGTAATAACCTGACATCACCTGGGGCCCCTTGATCGCGATCTCTCCCGCTTCACCGGTGGGCATTTCTTTCTCTCCCGTTTCGATGTCCACGATGCGGATATCCGTATTGGGCACAGGCAGCCCCACAGTTTCCGGCTTGACCTTTCCCCCCCATGGTGAAATACAGGCAAAGGGATTGCTCTCCGTCTGTCCATACACATTAGTGATCTGCTTCCCCGTGAGCTCAAAGATGCGGTTGCAAACATCCAGGGGCACAGGCGCCGCCCCGGCAAAAAAGCCCTTGATAAAGGAGAGGTCCATCTCCGTGAAATCCTTGTTGCTCAGGATCCCGGAGAAAATGGTAGGCACACCGGGTAGATAATCGGGCTTGAACTGCTTCACCATTTTGACTACTGTAACAGGGTCGGGGCGCGGCACCAGTACGGCCTCCATGCCACCCCAGAGAGAGTAGTTCTGGATAGCCGTGAAGCCGGCGGTGTGAAAGTAGGGGTAGATGGCCAGCAGCTTCTCCCCCTCCTTCGCGTCCAACAGCCAGGAGGCAAATTGCTGCACATTGGCGGAAAGACTGGAGTGGGGCATCATGGCCCCCTTGCTGATCCCCGTGGTGCCGCCGGTATAGATGATTGCCCCCAATTCATCCCAGGCGGAAAGTTCTTCCACAGGACCGTTCCGGTGCTCCTTGATGAGGTCGGTAAACTGGTGCACATCCTGCTGCGGGGTAATCTTGCGGTACATATCTTTTCCTACCAGCGGATAGAGCTGCTTCTTGGGAAAAGGCAGGTAGTCATTTATATGACAGGTCACGATTTTTTTAATACCAGTCTCCTTCTTCAGACTGAGCATGCGGGGCAGAAGCACATCCAATCCTACGGCAATTTTTGAATCGGAATCGCTGAGCTGATGGGCCAGTTCCCGCTCGGTATAGAGGGGATTATTCGGCACAACAACCGCCCCGATACGGAAAGCGGCGTAAACGGCAATGGTCATCTGCGGCAGGTTGGGCAGCAGCGTCGCCACCTTATCTCCCTTTTTAACCCCCAGCGCACTTAGCGCCCGGGCAAAGCTGTTAACCAGGCTATTCAGCTCCCTAAAGGAGATTTTCCGCCCCAGATAGTTGATTGCCGTCAAATTACCCCGCTTTACTGCAGAGCGCGCCAGCGCCCGGGAAAGAGTGATCTCTTCAAGTTCGATGTTATATGGCACACCCGGTGCGTAAGACTGATGCCACAGTTTAGCTTTGGCCATTTAATAACCTCCTTAAGTAATCGAAATATACAATGACCACAGTTAAATCTTAAATCTTCTTACTCCTCCCCTCCTTGTATTAATAGAACACCCCTGCCCCCTGAATAAAAGACAGCTGTCGCATCCTATCAGTACAACATGCTATTTCACCTGGTGTTGCGACAGCTGTTTTTATGTATATGTTGTTATAGCACCTCTTACTTGCCTTTAAATGACGGATTGCGCTTCTCTAAAAAAGCAAATACCCCTTCCTTGTGGTCTTCTGTCTGGAAGCAAAAGCTCTGGGCATATATTTCCATCTCCATTACCTCGCCCAGGTTCAGATTGCTGCTGGCATTCAAAATCTCCTTTGCCTGCGACAGGGCCACTGCAGGTCCTTCAGCAAGCTTCCGCCCCATCTGGAGCGCCTCTTGCAGCAGATCAGCTGCCGGGACTACGCGGTTAACAACACCAATACGATGTGCTTCCGCAGCATCTATATTGTCGCCCGTAAAGACAAGCTCTTTCGCTTTTTGCAGACCTACCAGCCGGGGCAGGAAATAGAGTGCTCCGCAATCTGGGATGGCGCCGACCTTGACAAAAGCCAGCCCAAACTTGGCTATATCTGCGGCAAAGATGAGGTCGCAAAGTAAAGCCAGGGAAAAACCGGCGCCTACTGCATAGCCGTTTACAGCGGCGATAACAGGTTTCCTCACTTTAGCCAGCTCCACAAGCTGTCCATATCCCTCCTGGAGCCAACGCCGCCCCTCCAACAATTCAAAACCCTGCATCATCCGGCTGAGATCCCCGCCCGACGAGAAAGACTTCCCCGTCCCGGTCAGCACAATGCTGCCAATTTCATCGTCATCAGCAGCGGCGCGGATGGCGCTGACCAGCTCCTGGGCCATGTCCGCTTCCAGAGCATTCATCATCTCCGGCCGGTTCATCGTCACCAGAGCTACCCCGTCCCGCTTTTCATAAAGAAGAGTCTCGTATGTCGCCACGATTAAACTGCCTCCCTTTCTATGCTAGGAACGATAACTCTCGCCCCCGCTTATATTGATCCTTTCTTACAAAGGATTCTACTATAATAAATTTATTCTGTCTATTCTATTTAGTCAATCTTTTAATTGGTTAAAATTAAGGCTTCTCTCGCCCCCTATTTTCCTTTAACTTAAAGGATAAGCCGGAAGGATTTATATAGCAAACGTATAAATAGTATATAGCAATCATCAAACACACTTCGGACCAGGAAAGACAGGTGATCCAGGTGAAGCATACCCAAAATCTTTATCTGCGCATCGGTGAGCTGGCGGCTCGCTCCGGTGTCAGCAAGCAGCTCATTCATTACTACCTGCGGCGGGGGTACCTGCACCCGGCCATATACAAGCGGGGCAACCAGGCCTTTTACAATGAAACCCACCTTGAGCGCCTGAAGTTTATTCTACGCTGCAAAGAGGAGGGTATCCCCCTGCCTTTTACCATCGATCTCTGGGAGCGGACAGGTGGATTGCTCGTTGAAGAACCGGCCCGCCAGAAAAAAGAGGTTGAAAACTCCTCTACACGGGAACAGATCATCGAATTAGCTACAAGAATTTTTCTTACAAAGGGCTATGGCAACACCAGCATCCCCGAGATCATGAAGGCTGTGGGTATTACCAAGCCTTCATTCTACTACTATTTTGAAAATAAGCGCGATCTCTACCTGACCTGCCTTGACAGCACCTTTGAAGCCTTTAGCGCCTGGACCCTGGAGAAAATCCGCCGGGAAAAAAATCCCTGGAAACGCATCGAGATGCGCTGTGAAGCGGCTCACAGCTACACCGGGACCTTTCTTACAGCTGTCAATTTACTCAAGGAATCGCTACACCAGGAAGATGAAAAGGAGCGGCAGCGGGCTGAAGGAATCCTGCGCCGCACCTGGGTGGACCCCCTGGTGAAGGATCTGGAGCGGGGTAAAGAAGCAGGCCTTTTCCGGGAGCTGGACAGCGAACTAATGAGCCTCGCCCTTATCTCCATTACGGAGACCCTGGTTTACCGGGGCATTGTTTCGCAAAAGCATGGCGGTGAAGCCATCTTGAAAGCCATTCTTGACCTGATGATGCGGGGGCTGCTCAACCCGCAGGAATAGCTTTTAACCCTGTCAGCGGCAAATAGAAGGTGCAGCAAACCCCAGTGTCAAAATAGTGAAGCAGCAGAGCAGTCACATTGCCATTAATGTAGCGTCGATCTTCAGGGAGGAATGGAACAGGTGCCCAAAAGAATTGAGATAAACGAGCGTTTTGCAGAAGCTGTCGGGCTGATGGAAGAAACAGAAGACAATGTTTTTATTACCGGCCGGGCTGGCACAGGAAAATCGACCCTGCTGGATTATTTCCGCTCCATCACCTGTAAAAAAATAGTAGTCCTGGCCCCTACCGGTGTAGCTGCGGTAAATATATCGGGGCAGACAATCCACTCTTTTTTTGGCTTTAGACCCGATGTGACAGTTGAAAAAGTGGTAAAAGAGGCCAGGATGAAAGCATCACCTATCTACAAGAATCTTGATGCCATCATCATCGATGAAATCTCCATGGTGCGCGCCGATCTCCTGGACTGCGTGGACCAATTTTTGCGGATAAATGGCAAAACACCCGGGGCACCCTGCGGCGGCATCCAGATGATCTTCATCGGTGACCTTTACCAGATCCCCCCCGTTGTAACAGGACAGGAGCGGCAAATATTCAAGGAATATTATGAAAGCGAATATTTTTTCGATGCCCGGGTATTTCAGGAAATGGAGTTTGTCTTCCTCGAGCTGGAGAAAATCTACCGCCAGACTGATCCCCACTTTATTGCCCTCTTAAACAAGATCCGCAACAAAACCGCTACAGGTGAAGATCTGGAGGCGATTAACAGCAGAGCTGAGGAGGCCTCCGCGCTCCCTGACGGAATCATCTATCTGACCACCACCAATGCCATGGCCGAGAAGAGAAACGAAGCCGAGCTGGAGAAGCTTCCAGGCAAAAGCCATTACTTCAGGGCGGAGATCGACGGAGAAATGGATAAAAAATACTTTCCCGCCCAGGAACTGCTTCAGTTGAAGGAAGGAGCCCAGGTGATGATGCTGAATAATGATGCTGAGGGGCGGTGGATTAACGGGACCATCGGCACGGTTGCAGCGATCAAAAAGGAGAGCCTCACAGTAAGGCTCCTTGATGGAGCCAATGAAACGATAAAACCATACAGGTGGAATATCAACCGCTTTTTTTGGAATCAGGACAAAAACGCTGTAGCTTCTGAAACAATGGGCACATTCAGGCAATATCCCCTGAAGCTCGCCTGGGCCATCACCATTCATAAGAGCCAGGGTAAAACCTTTGACCATGTAGCTGTCGATCTGGGCAGGGGCGCTTTTGTCCCCGGGCAGCTCTATGTAGCCCTGTCCCGCTGCCGGAGCCTGGAGGGCATCCATCTGAAAAGAAAGATCCGGGAAAGCGATATCTGGATTGACTGGCGGGTGGTAAAATTTATCACCGGGTTCCAGTACCAGCTGTCCGAGAGAAACATGCCCCTCGATGAAAAGATCCGCTTCATCAAGCAGGCAATAGAAAAGAGGGCTTCCCTGGAGATTACCTACCTCAAATCTGAAGATGAAAAAACCAGGCGCACAGTCAGCCCCAGGCATGTGGGGGATCTGGAATACAGAGGCAAAACTTTTCTTGGTATGGAGGCCTACTGTCATACCAGAAAAGCCCTGCGGAACTTTCGGGTGGACCGGATCCTGGAGATTCACCCAACCCCAACGCCTTGACCCCTGCAGACAAAATATCCAGCAAGAGAAAACAAAGCGTGTAAAACGTCAGGCCGCCCTTCTGTTATTTGCATTCCTGAAGGAAAAAGTGCTCCCCTGTAAAACTGAAATCCGCTTGATTCGGCACTCATTCCATGATCATGAGGGGCTGTCAATACCATAATGTTATAGATAATTTAATTTAACCTAAGATTGCTATGTTTGAAGAATTATGCGGAACTATTGGAAAAAAAGTAAAGAACATGCAGATCCATAACTAATAAATCAAGTCCATCTTTTCAAATGTTTTAATAGGTTTATAATGGTCCTTTTTTCTTCCGGTTTGGCAAATATTTGGTTCCTTTTGTCGGTTAATTATGACAATATTGAATAGCTTGTCTATTCCGCCAAAATCTGCTACAATCAGTTAAAAGACATGTTTGCATTTTATTAGGATATGATTTGGCTTAAAAAAAATAAGGGGGTTGTTAAAGATGAAAAGGGTAGCTTCAATCATACTAATGGTAGTCATAATGTTGTTGTTGGTATCATGTGGGACTGGCCCATCAAGTGGCAGCGGCACAGAAGTGGTCACTGAAAGCGATCAACAACAAGCATCTGATTCTAAGCCGGATGAGTCTGCTTTTGGGACAAGACAAAATCCTGTTCCCATTGAGACGGAAGTAAAAGTAGGACCTAATTGGCATATTACGATACTTGAAATCCTTCCGGATGCATGGTCGATTATCAAAGAAACAAATCAATTTAATGACCCGCCGGAAGAAGGACATCAATTTGTCATGGCCAATATTCAGTTTTCTTATGCAGGGGAGGAATCAGACACGCCTTGGGTATCTTTGATTTTAAAGTATCTTGGTTCTGATGGCAATACGTACAGTAGCGGATGTGGCGTGTTACCAAAATCATATGATGATATAGGGGAGCAATTTCCAGGTGCGTCGGCTGAAGGACATGTTGCTTGGGAGGTTCCTTCCGATGCAGTTGTTGGAGGCGCAATCTTAATTGAAGAATCTTTTTCATTCGAGGATACGCGTGTATTTTTTGAAGGCGTACGTTAATGGTTTTGGGAACAAAAATTCTAGGAAGAAGATTCCCATTATGAGAATTGCCTCTGGAATAATTTCTTTAGTCCTTGGCGTTATGATTTTTCTTCAGTCCTGCACTATTAGCATTGGGGGAGATATATTTGGCGATAAAGCCTCTTCCTCAAGTGGCAGTATCGGTTTGCTTGTTGCTTTTCTGCTTTTTCTTGCTGGTGCTTTCGCTTTTACTTTGCCCAAAGTAGCAATGATATTTTCTACAATAGCAGCTTTGTTTGCCTTTTTAAACGGAGCAACAAGTGATTTTTCAGATATGACGGTATGGGGTGTTATTGCTCTCGTTATTGCAGTCTTAAATTTTTTTGCAGGGCGAAGCCAAAAGCCCCGGAGAATGTAGCTATTTCAAAAGCACACGATACCATTTTAAGGCACCGCTGTAAGAGGCCGCAATTAGCGTCCCCTCTATGTTCAAATTATTAGCAAATTCGAAGGCCTTCTCCCATTCGCCTTTTTCATAATATAGGGCCATTTTATAAATTTCATCAAATTCCCCGGCTTCATCCAACAATGTTTCCCTGATCTCCTCCGGAGCTCTTATTTCCTCCAGGATATCCTGAAGGGGTCTTTCCAGTATGACATCCAACAGGGAAAACAAACCTGTTAAAAACAGATCCTCCGATTTGTTTTTAAACTTTGTTCCCATGGATATAAGCTCCAGAAATCTTGCCCGTATCAAAGATAATCTGGTGAGCTCATCAGGCTTGCCCTGCCCCAGCTCAGTTAAAATCATGAGATAAATCCATTTTTTTATCTCTTTTTCACCCAGGGCTACCAGCGCCTGTTTCGTTCTCTTGATTCTAAATCTGAATCCAAATACTAAAGAATTAACCAATTTTAACAGGTTATATGTAAGCGCCAGGTCTCTAGAAATAATCTCGTTAATTTTATCAAAGTCCATCTCTTCCACATCGCTCACAAGAGCAATTAGCCGTAAATAGTTGGATTGAATGGGACGCACTTTTTTTGACCTCAATACTTCCGGTTTGCTAAAAAAATAACCTTGAAAGTATTCGAAGCCCTGTTCTTTGGCATACTCAAACTCTTCCCTGGTTTCCACTTTCTCTGCCAGGTATTTCACATGCGCCCCTTCCAGCCCGTCAAGAATGTCCTCAATCTCTTCATGGCTGGCGCCTAAAAAACTAACTTTTACGATATCCGCCAGCTCAATCAGGGGCGCATATCCCGGCGCACCCCGGTAGTCGTCCAGTGCAATCCTATACCCTCTTTTCTTTAGCTTTGCGCACTTATCAAGAACCTCTTTGTTGGCCTTAACATCTTCAAGTATCTCCACCACCAGCAAATCATTGGGAATAAGTGTGGCCACCTCATCGCGGATCAGTTTCTCCGTGAAATTGACGAACACCGGTTTCCTGTTTGAAAGGTTTTCAATGCCTATAGTTTGAAATGTGTTTATAATTACTTCCGATGTGGCCTGATCACCATCCTCGCCATCATAAACATTGGCATAGCCGCTTCGATAAAGCACTTCATAGCCAAGCACATTTTCATTTTTATCAAAAATCGGTTGCCGGGCCAGGAATACATTCATAACCGCTTCTCCTTTATCCAACGTTTCAAATCTAGTTGTCTGATTAATTTTCCCAATTTAGATTATTCGACACCATATTACCTTTTTCCTATATCACAACCGACAATCGTAAAATAAAGTTTGCATTTATCTCATTTTTCGCTAAAATCTTTAATCGTTTCAATGATTCCTGCCAGCCCAAGTACAAATAAATAATTTCTCGCCCGGCTCAGCCCTATGTACAGCGTTTCCTTGGCAATCTGGGAAATATCAGCAGGTGAGCAATCCAGCCTGTCGCCGCCACTTTATTGCAACAATGGTTCTTCCTGATGCAAACCTCCCTGCTTTCTTCTGCCTGCAAAGTGCAGTGTGAAATATTAACTCATCTTTCACACCCTTTAAAACGGAATACATTTAATTTGATTATACAGTAATCGGCCAGAGGGAGGAAACAACATTTAAGATGATGGCAGTATGGGATAGGGATACCTAATTCACGCAATATCTCACCTGGTTCTTATAACCTAGCCGTGATGATTTCCTTTTTCAGGACCATTGGGCCATTCTTTCCTTAAAATATTCGCTTTGCCGGCGACGGAGCGGTGCGGTATCGCGATATTGATGGATCGTGTATAATTTAAATTTTTCATGCAACAGTTCGTCGGCAACATACAAAGTGCGGCCAGTACTGATGATTTCAAAACGCAGTAGCGGTGAAGCGCTCTCCATATTGATCAGGTCGATCCTTTCCGTACCAAGCTTTTCGGCAAGCCTTTCTCTTAGCTGGTAAACAGGTTTGCTGCCGCCAAGGATAGCCAAATCAATATCATTTCCGGGCAGCCCTTTCGCCAGGGAACCAAAAAGATATACCAGCAATACCCCTTCTTCGTTAAAGAAAGGAATTAGTTTTTTGAGCTTTTGCCCGATATCATCAGGCAAAGGCTGAAACCTTTGCCAACGCTCCTGGTTAGCCATAAGATGCACCTCTTTTGCAGCGCAGGGAAAACTTGCACCCATTGGTGGCGGCATAGCCACCATTGGCAATGTCAGCCTTATCTTCCGGGCAGGTATAACCTTGGGGAAGCGGTCCTTCGTGAATCTGGGTGGAAATAAATTACATGAAGGCTCCGCATTTGTCCGGATAGTTGACTGATGGCGTAAAGCCTGTTAACAGCAGGCACCCTGTCTCAACCATGCCGGAGACATCAATTGCCTCGGTCAGTTCACCTTTGTAATAACAGAAATCATTCCACAACAAAGCCAAACTTCTGCCCTGTCTATAGGCGGCAAACAGTAGTTTTGATAACCTTAAACGCCGGAAGCGGAATCCCCAGGCGGCCAGGCCAGTGTAACGAGGGCTTCAATAAGGTCCACAGCATGAGCTACATCGCCGGCATCAACCATTTCCGAGGGAGTATGGACATAGCGGCAGGGTATGGATAGGGCACCTGAAGGAACTCCTTCCCGGGAAAGATGAATCGCCCCGGCATCAGTACCCCCGCGCTCCATCACCTCAAGCTGGTAGGGAATCTTGTTTTTCTCTGCTGTTTCGACCATGAGATTGCGCACCCTGGGATGGCAGATAATTGACCTGTCTTTTACTTTGATGGCCGGCCCTTTACCCAGGCTCACCGCCATGAGCGGCGCTTCAGGGGTGTCGCCAACGGAGGTTACATCAACGGCAAAACCGTAGCCGGGCTGGATCCGGTAAGCAGCAGTGGTGGCCCCGCGCAGCCCCACCTCCTCCTGCACTGAGAAGAGAAAGCAGGCCCCCTGCGGCAGAGAGGGGGGCAACCTGCGGATCACCTCCACAAGGACAGCGCAGCCGATGCGATCATCCATCGCCTTGGCCATGTAGCGATCCCCCAGATCAAGGAAAGGCTGATGCAGGCAAGCCATATCACCGATGCGGACACCCTCCTTCGCCGCAGTCCCTCCAGCGGCGCCGATATCGAGATAGAGCTTCCTCCAATCCAGCTCTTTCAGCCCTCCCTTGAGCTTCTCATGGTAAACAGTCCCTACAACGCCCTCTTTGAAGCGCAGACGCTGTCCCACCAGCAAGTGAGGCGCGACGCCGCCTATGGGAGCAATGCGCAAAAAGCCGTTGTCATCGATATGGGTAACGATGACCCCGATCTCATCCATGTGCGCAGAGAACATTAGAAGCGGCGCCGGTCCCTCCCGCAAGGCGAAGAGATTGCCCATACTGTCAGTAAAGGTGCGGTCAACACTCTCCTTAACTTTTCCTTCAATGATATTTCTAACTGCTGCCTCCTCGCCGGAAGGGCCGTATGCCTCAACAAGCTCTTTGATCAATGTTTTCATCTTGCAGTATCGCCACCTTAATCATACGTTTTTCAAGCAGCTGCTTCGAGCCAGGACCGCACAAGGGTGACGGTATGCTCGAAATCGCTTTTTTTGAGCACGCAGCAGGGCGAATGGATGTAGCGGCAGGGTAGGGCCACCACGCCGGCCCTGACCCCTTCCCTGCTGAGAGCGATGGCGCCGGCATCGGTGCCGCCGCCGGTAAAACGGCGCAACTGAAAGGGGACTCCTGCTTTCTCGCCCGCCGCGATAAGGCTTTGAAAAATCTCCCTGTCAATGATAATGCTCCGGTCCATGAAGCTGATAGCCGGCCCCGAACCCAGTACGGTAGTGCTGCGCTCATCCGGGACATCGGGTGTGTCAGCGGCGGAGGTAGCTTCGACAGCCAGGGCAAGCTCCGGTCTGAGAGTGTAGGCGGCCACCCGCGCCCCCCGCAAGCCCACCTCCTCCTGGACGGTAAAGGCGGCGTCAAATCCCGGGCTGTCTTTTTCCAGCAGCAGCTCCAGAAGCACGGCGCAGCCTGCGCGATCATCAAAAGCTTTCCCTCGCAAACATCCCTCACCAAAAGAGATGCATTCCGTATCAAAAGAACCGTAAGCGCCGATCTGCACATATTTTTCCGCCTCCTCCCTGTTCCGCGCCCCGATATCGATATAGAGCTGATCCAGTTCAAAGGGTTTCTGCCATTCCTCGCGCTTCTGCAGGTGAATCGCCTTGGAGCCGATCACCCCGGGAATACCCTCATTGCCCACGCGCACCCTTTTGGAAACAAGAACCCGGCTGTCGATGCCGCCCACAGGGCGAAATCTGAGATGGCCGCTCTTCTCGATGGAGGCAACCATAAGGCCCACCTCGTCCATGTGGGCGGCAAGCATGATCCTGCGGGAGCGTGAAGAGTTCCCCTTTTTACGCACCAGCAGGTTGCCCATCGTGTCGGTTTGCCACTCCAGCGGATGGCCCCGCAGCTCTTCGATGATCGCCTGGCGGACCGCTTTTTCGCTGCCGGAAACACCGGGCAGGTTGGACAGTTTTTCTAGAAACATGATAATCCCTCCACAAAGGGGCGATCAAGACTGCGGGTGAAAGAGACCAGCAGCCGCCCGGTATTGTTCAGGTCATCCAGGTTGAGCAGCTCCACAGTGGTGTGCATATAGCGCAGCGGTATGGAAAGAAGTGCACAGGGGATTCCCTCCCGCGTGACCTGTATGGCCCAGGCATCGGTGCCGGAAGATCCGGGATCGGCTTCCCGTTGTACGGCAAAGCGATCGCGGCGGGCCACCTCCTCAAGGCGGGCCGTTAAAGCGGGGTGATAGTTGGGCCCAAAGGAAATAACCGGCCCCCCGCCAATCTCAAACACATCAGGGGGAGTCAGCCCGGGGGACTCCCCGAAAGTCACATCAACAGCCACAGCCAGATCGGGAAGAAGGCCAAAAGCGGCGGTGGTGGCGCCGCGCAACCCCACCTCTTCCTGAACACTGGCCACGAAATAGATGGTGGCGCGGTGGCGAACAGCAGCAAGCTCTGCGGCGCAGATCACCAGCGCAGCCACACCGGCGCGGTCGTCCAGAGACTTTCCAGCAAGACATTTGCCGGCAGTCATCTCCAGAGGCGGTGCATCAAAGGAAAGGAGATCGCCGATGCGCACCACTTTTTCCGCTTCATCTTTCTTCATTCCTATATCAACAAAAAGATCCTCTATTTTCGACACATCCCGGCGCTCTTTATCCGTTAGCAGGTGCGGCGGCCTGGCGCCCACAACACCTTTCACAAGGGTCCTGCCGTGAACCTCAACGGGCTGGCCGGGCAAAATGCGGGGATCAATCCCGCCAATAGCGGTAAAACGCAGCGCACCGCCCTTTTCTATCTTTGTAACCATCCCCCCGATCTCATCCATATGGGCCACCAGAGCCAGGGAGAAGGGTTCCCCGCCGGGGTCATCCCCCTCCTTACAAGCAATGAGGTTGCCCAGGCTATCACGCCACATGCGGTCTGTATAGCGCTCCAGGTAGTGGGAAACTACCGCAGCGGCGCCCTCTTCGCCCCCCGATATCCCCACAGCGCGGGAGAGCTCCATGGTCATCTCTTTTATTTCTTCTTCTTTCATCAAGCCAGCTCCCTTTAAAAAAATCTTTCCGCAAGAGATGCAGTGAGGCGGTAGATCCTCTCTGCAAGTTCTTCAGATAAAGTCCCTGTCCCACAGGAGGGTGTGATGAGGCAGCGGCTCCGGACATAGGCCTCGCCGGCGCCCTGTTTCACCAGTGTCTCCATCTCTGTTTGCAAAAGGAGTTGCAGCGAGGAAAGATCTTCCTGCAGCACTTTCTCAGAAGTGGGAACAATCCCCCAGGCCAGGGTGCCCCCGCGGGCGAAAAAAGAATCGAGGTGTGCTGTGTAAACAAGCAGCGACGAAAAGTATTCATAGGCATCAAAGCTGATGATATCAAGAGGCAGTCCCATCAGCAGTGACCAGTCGTTTCCGGCACAGCTGTGCAACCCGGTAATCCCCCCGGCAGAGCCTATGGCTGTAAAAATTTCCTCCAGGGAGGCTTCTATCTCCCGGCGCCCTAGCGCCACCGCCGTGGAGCTGCCATAATTATAGAGAGCAGGATCATCGACAAAGATGATTGCCGGAAGGCCCACTGCCTGGAGCTGCCTTACCTGCCAGCGGGCTGCAGCAGCCAGGGTTTTTACAATAATTTCCCTCAGGGAAGGATCATAGAAGGAGGGCTTGCCGGCAGCGTCAGTAATCCTGAAACCGGCGGTAAGGGGGCCGGTGAGCTGCCCCTTGATATAGGAGGCGCCGGAAGAAGAACCTGCGCAGCGCTCCAGAAAAGCATAGAAACCTCTGGCACTGTCGGCGGCAAAAGCGAATTCAGCGCTTTCGCCGGCGCTTTCTTCGGCCAGGAGCAGTTCATAATATTCGAGACAGCGCCGCTCCCACAAAGGATCGTCAGTGCAAAAATAGGGAGTTCCGTTTGGGCGAAAAGCTGCCAGGCCACCTTTTAAAAGAGGGGCCAGGTACTGTTGAACAAGCCCCTCCGCTTCACCGCGCCGGGGCAGCTGCGGCCAGTGGGGAATCTCCTTGAAAGAGCTAAAGACCAGATCCAAAGCATCACCAGGATCGGTAAAGGGCATACTGCCTATCCCCGTGGCCAGCCCGTGCAAATTATTTGGCGGCACTTTCATCAACCCCTCATAATGATCATTATTATTCCTCATCTGCTACCGGGAACACTTAAAGAACATTTTTTCTGGCCCTGCAAACTTCTGCCGGGGGAACGGCAATTCCCGGAGCACGGCAAACCCGGCGCTACCGGGGGATGTAGATACTTTGATCACCTGGGCTTTAACCGCTGCGACAGCAGCACCATTACTCATATTACCCACATTTCTTGCACTTTAAGAAGCGCCCGTGTTAGGATCCCCGCAACTACCTGTCTATAATTCTAAAAATCATCAAACCCAGTTTGTTCAACCTCAGTGGCTGTAAAACACTCCCTCGGCAGCTCCCTCAAAAAGACAGAAGGTGCTCCAGCTGACTGTCCCCAGCTGCGACGCTCCTCCCAGTAGGTGCTCAGGTATAGATAGCGCCGCGCTCTTGTCACCGCCACGTAGAAGAGGCGGCGCTCTTCAGCCAGATCCCGGTTTTCGGCATGGCGGCTGGGAAAGCTGCCCTCGTTCAGACCGATAACGAAGACTGCATCCCATTCCTTCCCCTTGGCGCTGTGAATGGTTGAGAGGGTAAGGCGGTCACCGCCGGCCCGCCCGGGGGCGTTTGCATCGGTAAAAAGGGATTCCTCCAGTGTGAGCGACTCCAGAAAATCGCCCAGCGACCTGTAACGCGCTGAATTGTCAGCGAGGCGATTTATTCCCCTCAATCTTTCATCATACTGATCGGGGTATTTTTTTTGCAAAATCTGCTCATAGCTTCCTTCCATTGCCAGGGCAATGAGAGAAGCAACGCCTGCTCCATCTTTAGCACCTTCCCTCTCGACAGAAACAGCGCGAGAGCGCAGCTCCTCCAGCACCCGGCAGAGCAAATCCCACCCTTCCTTACCCCGGGCAGGCGAATGTTTGCCTGAAATGGCGGCATCCAGGGGGTCACCGTTCCCTTTCAGTTCGCTCCAGAGGCGATGGAATGTGGCCGGCCCAAGGCCGGGCTGCAGCAGCACCAGGCGGCGCCAGGCTTCAGCATCAGCGGGGTTGTAGATCACTTTCAGATAGGCAAGGATATCCTTGACATGGCTTTTTTCCAGGAATTTCACGCCGCCAAAGGTGTGGTAGGGGATCCCCCGCGGCGCCAGCAAAAGCTCCAGCTCCGTGGAGAGAAAAGCGCTGCGGTAAAGCACAGCCATCTCCTTCAAAGGGAGCCCCCTGCCGTAAAGATCATCGATTTGACCCACTATAAAGGAGGCCTCATCCCTGGCAGTTCTGGCGCCGATAACCACCGGCTTCTCGCCGGAGGGGCTTTGCGAAAAAAGTTTCTTCGGCAGTTGCACCCGGTTAAAGGCTATGGAAGCGTTGGCCAGGGTCACAATCTCGGGGGTGCTCCGGTAATTTTGTTCCATGGGCACAACAAGAGCCTGAGGATATTTCTCGGGAAATGAAAGAATATTGCCCACATGGGCAAAGCGAAAGGCATAGATGGACTGAGCATCATCACCGACAGCGCAAAGAGAAGCGGCGCCGGCAAAGTGATCCACCAGGCGGGCCTGGATAATATTTGTATCCTGAAATTCATCAACAAGGATGTGAGCAAAACGCTCCAGGTATTGATCTTTTACCGCGGGGTGTTCCTGAAAAAGTTCAAGCCATCTCAGAAGAAGATCGTCAAAGTCCAGGGCATTGCTTTCTTCCTTTCTTTGTTCGTAGAGCAGCGCAACTTTCTCCACCAGTGGCACATAGTCCAGCCCAAAGGTATATTCATCCTCAATCACTTCGGCGATAGTAAGTTCAGAATTGCGCGCTCTGCTGATTATCCTGCCCAGCAGGCCTCGCTTGAGAAGGAGACGGCGTTCTTCCTCATCAAGAGCATGAGAGAGGGTGGCAAGCAGCTGCTTGAAGATGCTGCGGCTATCGTCTCCATCAAGTATGGTGAAGTTGCTCCGCCGCCGCACCATTGGGGCATGCCGGCGCAGGATTCGCGCCCCAATGCTGTGAAAAGTGCCCGCCCAAAGCCCGCCAGGCCAGGAACCAAGCAACGCACCCAGGCGCTCCCTCATCTCCTCGGCAGCCTTGTTCGTAAAGGTGAGCAAAAGAATCCGCTGCGGCGGAGTGCCGCTCTTGATCAGGTGGGCGGCGCGATAGACGAGAGCGCGGGTTTTCCCCGATCCCGGGCCAGCCAGGCCCAGAATGACATCGTCTACTGCAGTGACAAACCTGAACTGAGGAGCGTTCAATTCATGGTGCAGTTGATCCAGCCAGGCTTCCACCACCCTTTCATCCCCTGTGAGCGGCAGACCATTTTCAACATTTTTCACAATCAATCCTCCAGTAGCGGTTTCTTCTTACATAAGTAAAGCATACTCCCGCTCCAGACTCAAGGGAGAATTACTTACACCGGTGTCTTAACCTGATGTAAGTTTACAGTTAACGGTGTGGGGCTTTCTAGGAGAGGGAAAGCAATTTGAGAGCGCCGGCAGCACCTTTATCGTGCGCTGGAGTAAAAAATGCTTCCACCGAAAAAGCGGTCAGCCTCTTCTCACGACACTTAGCGGCAAGAGTATTGGTGGCGCCCTTGATATCACCAGGGCTGTAGTGAATTATCAGCGGTTTTCAACAATTTTTTTCACAAATAGTTTCGCCAATTCCGGGTCAAAATGTGTGCCTGAGTGCTTTATAATCTCTGCAACGGCTTCTTCCTTGGAGAATTTCTTTTTGTAGGGTCTTCCATTCGTCATAACCTCGTAAGCATCAATAATTGCAGTAATGCGGGCCAAAAAAGGTATCTTCTCTCCCTTTAATCCCCGGGGATAACCTGATCCGTCCCAGTGTTCATGGTGGGAAAAAATATCCTCGGCTACATGAGCGAATTCTTCCGTAGAACGGGTAATCCGGAAACCTGTTTCGGGATGTTTCTTCATGATTTCCCATTCTTCCTCCGTCAAGGGCTCTGCTTTTGTCAGTATCCCCTCAGGGATATTAATTTTCCCAATATCGTGCAGCGTAATCAACAGGCTCAACCGGTTCAGTTCTGAATCCGGAAGCCCCAACTTTTCGCCAAATTCCAAAGCGATCATCTGCATGCGGCAGGCATGCTCTTCTGTTTCAAAGCTTTTTGCCCTGAGTGTCTTCAAAAGAGCGTTCAGGACAGCGCTTTTTGTACTTTTACTATCTAAAAGTTTTTGTTTGTACATGGAATCTTCCGCCCTTTTTAGAGCATCCGTCAAATCACTATTTTGATCCTTTTTAACAGCAACACCCACTGCCAGGGCAATGGGTACATCTTCAATATAAACTGCAATGCACTTTTCCATAATCCTCTTGCCTATCTCCCGGGCTTTAGCCAGCGGAGTTTGAGGTAACAGGATAACGAATTCATCACCGCCCCAGCGCGCAATAATATCCTCCTGACGGCAAGATCTTTTTAAAATTCCGGCAACAGCCTTCAGCATTTTATCGCCTACACCGTGTCCGTAGGTATCATTTACCAGTTTGAGACCGTTTACATCTGCCACAATAACACTGACAGGCATCTGCCTTTTGCTATTAAGCCTGTTTATTTCTTCTTCCATAAAAGCCCTGTTGTAGAGTCCGGTAAGCTTGTCATGAAAGGTGAGATAACGAATTTTTGCTTCCGATTGCTTGCGGCTAGCTATCGTCCAGGCCACATCGGCAAGGTATGAAACTGCCTTTGCATCCTGCTCTGTATAATCCTGTAGCTTGTTCGCCACCCCCACCACAGCTACAATTTTATCCTGCCACATAACCGGCACAATCAGCAGACGGGTAATTGCAGGATGGCCCTCCGGCAGCCCTTTGCGGTGGGGCAGCGAAGTATACTGATTATAGATTACAGGGCGGCGCTCACGCAGGCAATCGGCCCAAACACCGGCTGCAGCCACATTGAACCTCATCCTCAGGTTATCTCCGCCCAGGTAACATTCAACAACATCAAGTGACCAGGTTTTTACGGTAACTATTTTTTCATCGTCACTTACAAAATGATAAAACCCCAGGGGGCTGCTAACGGTTTTGCACAATTTATCCAAAGCTCTTTGCAGCACTTCACCCATGGGGCGACCGTAGGAAAATGATAATAGCTTAACCCTTGCCTCTATCAACTGCTTAGCATGCTTGCGCTCCGTGATATCCCAGCAGACAGCATAGGTTGTTTTTTCTCCTGATATGTTGGTAACAACTTTGTGTACTTCGTGCAGCCAGCAGTATTCGCCTGTTTTGGATTTGAAGCGGTATTCAAGGTGAAGGGGTTGATCATTTTCCACGCTCTCCTGCACAGCCTTTAGCTGCACAACATCTTCAGGATGGATGCGGCTGCTCCAGAATTCCGGTGCACCAATTATTTCTTCGGGCCTGAACCCCAGCACATTTACCACATTATTGTTGACATAGGTGAATACCTTTTTCCCATCGATCATCTCGCAAGTATAGAATACCCCGGGAGTTTCGGAGAGAATGGCATCGATGCGCTTTTCACCCGCTGGCATGTGCGATCTCTTATATGTTTTTCTCTTTCTTGCGGTTGTGTCCTGGATGATAAGGGCAAATTGCAGCTCTTCTATCCCGTAGGCAGTAATATCATAATCACGGTTAAGCTTTTTTGAGTGATATTCGAAACGGAGAGTACCACCGGTCAGGGCAATCTTGCCAAAATTCTTTAGCATACCCCGCCGGTAAAGATCGAGCTTTGTAATTATTTCTGTTGCTTTCCGGCCGATAATTTTTTCCTTCTTTAACCCGATCATATTTTCAAAGGTAGGGTTTACATGAAGAAATACACAATCAACGGGATCCCCCTCGTTATCCAGGATAATCCGGTGATGAGCATAAGCGCCAGGCATGTTCTTTAGCAGAAGGCTAAAATTATTTTTTTCAAAATTCATCTGGATCACATCCGGAGTAACAGTTTGATTATGCAAGGAATTGTATCTACATCTGCTGTTAACAACGATATATTATGCAATATTCGGCAGATTTTGATAATATCCTCTATGGATTCTCAAGTTTTGCTGCTCCAGGTTAAAAATGACAGGTTGTGGGTGGAAAAGAAGGCGGCTACTTCAGGGCAGGACCAGGCTTAATGGTAATAATTTTATCAAGCTGGATTGTTTCAAACATTTCCCGTATATATCTGCTTGTAACATTAATAATCTTGAGTTCACCATCGCGTTTTTTGAGTTTCTTGTTAAATAACAGCAATTGTCCCAACCCCAAGCTGTCGATACTGGTTAAAAGACTAAAATCCAGGATTATACTATGACAGCCTTTTTCATAAAAATCCTGAAGTTTATCCCCTAAAACAAAATAGTTCGAGAGATCGATTCTACCTTCCAGTTTTAAAACTGAATTCCCATTATTGCTTATTTCCTCCATACTGACCACCCCTCAAATTATGTATTGCTTTATATATCTTATAATTCTTCCCTTCCAGGGTTGTATCCAGATGCGGAAATTTTTTACTCCTACCTGATGCCCTTATTGAACATCTATCTTGATTATACTGAATATTGATGAAGCGGATCATCATAAATTAATGCTAGAAGCGACAAGGGCTTCTTATACTCCATGTATAAGCCAGAGCCTAAAACCGGTGGATTAGGATGTTTTAAGTGCCCGGAGCAGCACCCAGCTTTTTTGCAAGGCACCTGCTGTTGCCTTTTGCGAAATAATTTGAGAACAGATACTGTTGACAAAAGGATTTGGGCCGCAGGTGTTGAATGAGAAAAACAGAAAGAACCGTTTCAGGGGGAAACCATTCATGAAAAAGAAGGATGATTTCCGTATTCTCCTGGAAAACCTGCCCGATGCCTTTGCCTATCACAAGATGCTCACTGACAGCAGGGGGATTCCTCAAGACTATCTATTCCTGGAGGTAAACCCGGCTTTTGAAACCATGACGGGGCTTCATAAAGATCAGGTCCTGGGTAAATGCTTCAGTGAGGTGTATCCGGAAATCTTTGATCGCCCCCTTGACTGGATCAAAAATAGCGGCAGGGTTGCTGCGGGAGAAGGGAGTATCCGTTTCGACCATTATTTCGAACTGGTTAAACGATGGTATGAAGTAACCGCCTACAGCGATGCACCGGGTTATTTCGCAACAGTTTTCCGCGATATCACGGAAAACAAGCGTCTCCTCAACACGCTGAGAGAAAGCGAAGAAAACCTGTTCATAACTCTTCACTCCATCGGAGACGGTGTTATCACTACCGATTTGGACGGAAACGTCACACGCATGAACCCGCAGGCGGAAAAGCTGACGGGATGGACATTCAAGGAGGCTTCGGGCAATCCAGTAGATGAAGTATTCTACACTGTCCATACAAAAACCGGTGAACCTGCTCCAAACCCGATCCGGCACGTAATTGAAACAGGAGAGACCCTTAATCTGGCCAATGATACCGCACTCCTTTCCCGCGATGGGAACATCTACCAGATAGCGGACAGCGCCGCTCCAATTCGCGACGCCCGGGGCAAAATCACCGGTGCGATCCTGGTCTTCTCCGATGTGACGGAACAATATCTGGCCAGGAAAACGATGGAAGAGACCGCAACGCGTCTGGAATATATTTTAAATGCCACCCGGACTGGCATTGATATCGTCGATGAGAATTATAACCTTCATTATGTAGACAATATCTGGAAAAGTATCTATGGTCCTCCCGGGGAACGCAAATGCTATGAATACTTCAAGGGCCGCAGCGATCCCTGCGATAATTGTGGAATCCCCCGCGCGCTGGAAACGAAAGAGATAATCCTCTCGGAACAGATCCTGCCCAGGGAAGATAACCGCGTAGTCCAATGCCATACTGTTCCTTTTCAGAACGAGCAGGGTGAATGGCTTGCCGCTGAATTCAACACGGATATCACCGAGCGCAAGCAGCTGGAAGAGAGGTTGAGATTTCAGCTGCACTTTGAAAAGATGGTCAGCAGCATAGCCGGCACTTTTGTCGACACAGATCCGGAAAATATCGACGAGGTGGTTCAGCTCTCGCTTCAGCGAATCGGCAACTTTTTCCAGGCGGACCGCGGTGTCATCTTTCAGTTTTCTTCTACCGGAGGAAGCCTGGGCAGAACCCACGAATGGTGTGCTGAAGGGATCGAGCCGCTGGCAGGTCGTTTGAAACGCTTTACCTCAAAGAAACTGCCCTGGCTCCTCACACAGATCCACAAGATGGAGCATATCTCCACCTTCGATGTGAATGAACTTCCACCGGAGGCGGCAGCTGAAAAAAAAGAATTCCTGCGCCAGGGTATCCAATCTTTTATTATTTTACCCTTCCCTGCTGCTAATGGCCCAGGATTAAAAAGTTTTCTTGGTTTTGATTCTGTAAAAGAAAAAAAGGATTGGACCGAGGAGCAGATAAACCTTCTTCGAATTGTTGCAGAGATTATTGCCGACGCCTTCAAAAAGCGGCAGGCTGAACTGGAGCGAAACAAAGCGCTGGAACTGCTGAAAGAGAGTGAGAGCAGGTATCGGACAATCGTAAAGAACATAACCGATGCGCTCTTCATTATTGATTTTGATATGAGGATCAAGGATTTCAACGAGGCTGCACACAAAATGCTGGGATATGATCGCAAGGAACTGATGGACGCCAGCATGACAATGATCACCGGCCCTGAAGAACAGAAATATGCAGCGCAAAGAATGGAACAACTGCTGCAGAAGGACAGGCTATTTTTTGAAGAAACCCTTATTCACAAGAACGCTGCGCTTATACCTGTGGAGGTCAGCTTGAAAGTTGTTTCCCGCGAGGGCAAGGGGCTTATCCAGGGCTTCATCAGGGATATTACCAGGCGCAAGCAGGATGAACAACAAATTGCCAATTATACTATGCAGATGGAAAATCTTTATCAAAAGCTTGATAAGGAAATAAAGAGGGCCAAAGAGGTTCACAGGCGCACACTGCCAAAGAAGCTGCCTGCAGTAAAGGGGGTCTCCTTCGCCGCCTATTACCAGCCTGCCGAGAGATTGGGGGGTGATTTTTACGATGTGATACAGCTTGATAATAAACTGATCTTCTACCTCTCTGATGTAACAGGGCATGGAGTTGATGGCGCCATGCTCAGCATGTTTATAAAGCATACGATCAAGGGTTACCTCACATTTTCACCGGAAGAAAAGGTGCGGCCGGAGAAAATACTGAGCCACCTCTCCACACAGTTTCGTCAGAAAAACTTATCCGAAGAATACTTCATCTGCATCTTCCTCGCTGTTCTGGACCTGGAAAGCATGAAACTGACTTATACGGCGGCAGGTTTTCAGGACGCCCCCCTGGTCAGTCTGGGTGATGGCGAGAAGCAAAGTCTTATCAGCAAAGGGCTGTTCCTTTCACCCGCTTTCCCCGAGGAGCTGCTAAACCTGCAAGAAGAGAGCATCCAGCTTACACCCGGCTCAACAGTTCTCTTCAATACTGACGGCCTGACCCAGCAGATTGTCAGGGGTGTCTACTACGGTATGCGGCTCCCCGCTGTTTTCTATGAAAACTGTCATCTCCCACCGCAACTGTTGGCGCAGATTGTCCGTAATGATTTTCAGATGTTTAATGAGGGTTCACTTCAGAGCAATGATGATATCACCTTTCTCGTTCTACAGATTGAGCCCAACCCCAAAAAAGTGGAACATCTGGAACTGGCAAGTGATTTTGCCGGATTTAAGCAGTTGCGTGAAAAGATCTACAGCCTTCTGGGCAATTGTAAAGAAGCATATCTATTTTTAGCCTCTATGCACGAGCTTATTTCCAATGCCATAGAACACGGCAATCTTTTTGATAAAATGAAGAAGGTATCCGTGGAATTTGTGGTAACAGAAAAGTTTATCCAGGCCACCGTGGAAGATGAAGGGGAAGGCTTCGACTGGCAGGCGCATACTGACAGGCCCCTGGAGCTTGATGGAATATCGGAACGGGGCCGCGGCATCGCTTTGATCAGGACATGCAGTGACTATTTATTCTACAATGAAAAAGGCAACGGGGCCACTCTTATTATTAACCTCTAGGAGGGAAACAGCTGTGCAACTTGAATTCGGCAATGGATCTGGGAAAGTAATTCCGCCGGATAGTGTGGATCTCTTCAATGCTGATGAATTTAAAAAGGGCTTACAGTCACTTTACGATCAGGGGTGTCACACCATTATTGTTGATTGCGCAAGGCTGACTATAATTGACAGCACCGGGCTGGGCACCCTGATTTTATTCCAGAAAAAATTACAAGAACGGGGTGGCGAACTGAAAATAATTAATGTAAATCACGATTACATCAAGCGCCTTTTTGAAATGATAGAGCTGGGCCGCCTGATTAAAATAGAAATGGAATAACCTGCAGAATTGTGTCCGGTCCCCCCCCCTATACCTCCAAAGATTGACCCATCCGTACCGCTTTGAGCCTGTCGGGCATAAAAATGCTATAACCGTAGAACAGCCCGGTGATGCGGTGTGCTGCAACGCTCAGGATTCGCACCCCAATGCTGTGTAAGTGTCCCCCCAGAGCCCGCCGGGCCAAGAGCCGGGCAGCGTGCACCTTTAATTTCCCCCTGGTACCGGCGGCACTTGTAAATATTTGCCGAGTACCGGTAACTGTCCTGCATGAACAGAGAAAGGATAGCAGTCGTATTGATACTTTCTCCTTCATCGCTTACCACATGTTCGAGACCGGATCTTGACCATATCCTGCGGACAAAGAGTCATTTTTCCTCTTCTCACGCCCAATCTTATCAATACAAAACCCGCGGCACCAATTTATTTGGTCAAATTGACAGGCACAAACCTGTTACAGCTGTTATAATTTGCTTCAGGTGGGCAAACCTACCTTTTACAGGTAATTGTAACGGGCATGACCTTATCTATTATTTACTGATATAATAACTATGAATATTATGCTAAATGCTGGACCAGGTTCTAAGGAGGGCTAGTGGTGAGAAAAAAAACAACACTAATGATGCTTAAGGAAAGTGAAAGGGAAACCAGGAAAAAACTTATTATAGAGTCTTCTATCTTCCTTTTTGCCAAGAAATCCTTTGACACAGTGAGCATGAGGGATATTGCCATGGTCGCCGGAATATCCCCTGCTTCAATATATCGCTATTTTGAAGATAAAGATGAGTTGTTCGTTGAGGCTTTTTCCTATAAAGCAGAAGAAATCTGTGGAAACCTTGAAAAAATGATTGATGAAAATGAAAATATGACTCTGGCTGACATTGCTGTTAACTTTGTTGATTACCTCTTTGAACACGATTCATTTTTTCAGATGATGACACATTTCATGACCAGCGGTACTATTAAGGATATTTCGCTGGAGCGTTTTAATGAAACAGAAAGATATTTACTGGATTTATTTGACAAGTACTTTAAAAAGATGGGCGTTACCCAAAATTTGCGTCTTCTGTCCCATGCATTCTTTGCTGCTTTAAACGGTGTAATGATTACTTTCAGCAGGTACCCAGGGCGAGACAAAGAAGAAATCAGAAGACATATAAACCGCTTGGCCGCTTTGCTGGCAGATGTCTTCAGCTGCGTAGTCTGAGTTTTTCAGTATCATTATAGAAAGGATACCGCTGCAGTGAGCGGTATTCTTTTTGTCTGCCTGTAAATGCTGTTTACATTAGCAAACAGTGGTTGACATAGTAAATGACGATTTGGTATAATTAATTTAACTCAACTTTAAGGAGTGAAACACCAATGTCTTTACCTACCAGGCAGAATCCCTATTCTTACTCTTCATTTCTAAATAAAAGAGATGGCTTTGACTACTATCGTGACGATCCTTTTATCCAGAAGGTGATAAAGAAATATGCCGCCGGGGAGTGGGAAAACCTGCACGAAATATTGCTGGAATTCTCTCCCAAGGTATCATTCAGGTGGAGCGCTTTTGCAGAGAAAATTGCCTACCCTGATGTGCGCCCCTATATTCAACACTATGATGCCTACAACCGAAGGATAGATCGGATTGTTCGTCCCATGGAAACGCATTTGCTCGAAGAAGAGATTTTTTCCCAGGGCTTATTTTCAGAGAAAACGTCACCATGGGAATATTTTTCTAAACTATTTCTCCTTCACCAGATGGGTGAAACCGGGATAATGTGTCCTGTTGCCTGCACAGAAGGTTTGATAGCTCTGATCAACTATTACCCGGACCACGGTTTAAAGGAACTTGACGAGATTTACCGTCACTGCAAAGAAGGGATAGATGGAAACTTTGCTATCGGTGCACAATACATGACTGAGATCCAGGGTGGATCTGATATCCCCTCCAATCTGATGGAGGCCGAGCCCAATGGCCCTTATTACCGCATATATGGAAGTAAATTTTTCTGTTCAGCAGTGCACGCCGATTATGCAGTTGTCACAGCCAAGGTCACAGGCAGCGAAAAAGTAGGAACCTTTATTGTTCCTTCGTGGATGCCCGGCGACAAGGAAAAAGAGTTGAGAAACAGTTACATCATCAACAGGATTAAATGGAAAATGGGCACAGTTGAACTGCCAACAGCCGAGTTGGATTTCAGTGGGGCGATAGCTTACCCGATTGGTCCTTTGGACAGGGGTGTGGCCAATGCCGTGGGCATAGTACTGACATTGTCTCGAATGGCCGTGGGTGTCTCCAGCGCAGCTATCATGACAAGGGCAGCCAGAGAGGCTCTCCTTTACAGTGAATTCCGCGATGTGTTCGGCGAAAAGATCAACAAACATCCACTAGCTGTCAACCAACTTCAAAATATTGAGGAGGCAGCAAAGCGCACAACTGCAGGTGCTTTTAAAATTTATGACCTCTTCATCCGGTTAGGTAGAAAGTTGCAACCCAGTTTATATTCAGATGAGCCTCCTGAAACCCAAAAGGCGCGTTTTAACCTGAGGGAACTAATCCTACTGCAAAAAATATTTGCTTCTTACGAAACTATCGACACAGTTCGTAAAGCCATCAGCATTTTTGGCGGACACGGGGTCATCGAGGACTTTTCTTCCTTGCCACGCCTGCTCCGGGATGCCCTCGTCAATGAGCTATGGGAAGGACCTAGAAATGTCTTGCTCATGCAGATTTATCGGGACTTGCAGCGCATATCAGAGTTTTATAGTCCCGGGGAGTTCGTCTTATCTTTACTCGAAGGCGGTGATGAAAGCGAAGCCAAAGAGATAGCTGAAGAGTTCACGCGTATGCTTAGCAGTTCTGCATTGATCGGAATAGAGAGCCAAAACCTTCAGGCTGCCCTTGAATGGGAGCAGCTATGTGAAAAACTATTCCGGTCCTACCAAGCTGTTGCTCTGGATGAGATTGTAAGGGCGCCTCTTGTAGAAGCTTACTAAAATTACTTCAGATATCAGGAGGAAACATTGTGAAAGAAGTTAATATTGGCGAGCTGATGGCTTACCGAGCTTACCTTTCCCCCGATATGGAGGCTTTCGTGGGTCAAGATTACAGACACTCCTACAGCGACGTTAACTGCAGAGTCAACCAATTCGCTTTTTTTTTACAGGAGAAAGGTGTAAAAAGTGGTGACCGCCTGGCTGTGCTGTGCAAAAACAGCCAATATTTACCTACCGTGTTGTTTGCAGCAGCTAAAATAGGGGTGATCACTATACCCCTTAACTGGCGTTTGAGCGTAGCCGAGTTGAACTATATCCTGGAGGACAGTGGTACCACATCTCTTGTATATGATGTGGAATTTTCGGATAGCGTTAAAGAGGTCAAGAAAACAATCAACCTTGATTTGACCGTACAGGTTGACTCAAACAGCACTGAAAATGAATTTGAGATGCTGATCTCGGGCAAACAAAAAGCAGAACCCCGTCTGGAGACTGGAAACGATGACCCTGCTGTGATCATGTATACATCCGGCACTACCGGAAAACCGAAAGGCGCCATATTGACTCACAATAACTTTTTTTGGGCTTCTGTTAACCATACCCGTACAATTGACTGGCGCTACAAGGATAGATTTTTATCAGTAGCTCCCCTATTTCATATAGGCGGGCTGGCTCCTATTATTACCTGTGTACATCAGGGGTGTACACTTGTGTATATGGCCAATTTCCATCCAGTTGAAGCATTCAGAGTGTTTGTCGAAGAAAAGATTAACAATCTAATGTCCGTCCCGCAGATGTTAATTGCCATGCTTCAGATCCCTGAAATTGACAAGATGGATCTGTCATCACTTAGGAGCATCGTCTGTGGTGGATCACCAGTTCCCCCAAGCCTGATCAACGCCTACAATGATTACGGTATTAAAGTGTATAATGTATACGGGATTACAGAGTACTCTGGTGCTGTTACCTTCTGGACGCAAGATATGGGTCTGGATAAAACTGCTTCAGTAGGCAAAACTGTTTTTCACGGCAAAATAAAAATTGCAAATCCTGTGACTGGAGAAGAGCTGCCCACAGGCCAGGTGGGTGAGATAGTATGCCAGGGACCGCAAGTATTTAAGGGTTATTGGAATAACCCCGAAGAAACACGCAACGCAATACGGAACAATTGGTACTATTCGGGTGATCTAGGTAAAAAAGATGAAAATGGTTTCATTTATGTTGTTGATCGCTTGAAAGATATGATTATTAGCGGAGGAGAAAACATCTACCCAGCAGAATTGGAGAATGTAATAAGCAAGGTGCCAGGGGTTGCAGAAGTGGGCGTAGTTGGCATCCCTGATAAAAAATGGGGTGAAACCCCCAAGGCCTATGTTGTCAGGCAATCCGGTTCAGAGCTTTCCAACGAAGACATCATCAAAGCATGCCGCGATAAACTGGCCAGTTACAAATGTGTCAGGGAAGTTGAATTTATCGAGGCACTGCCTAGAAACGCAGTAGGCAAAGTCTTAAAAACTGAATTAAGGAAGGGTTAAATCCATCAACCTTGTTTCGTAAGAAAATTCCTTATGAATGGGTACAGTTGAACGATATAGAGCTATCTTTACGTATTTGTAGTACATGGGGGTCAACTTCTTCAGCGAGGGCCAGTTGGTTGGATCCAGGCCATCCAATGTAAACTCCTGAAGATAAAAGGCCCCCATACTTAATTATAGTAAAAGTATTTCCTCCCCCTGGCAGGGGAGCGCCGGAATCCAATCAGAACTATAGGAACTGCTGCAAGACTCACTTTCGACAGTAACGTATGCCTCTCCGCTTATCTTTTCCCCGCAATTACATTGGCTTCTTCCGCAAACAGCGTCGCTTGCTTGCCTGGTTCCCTCTACCTCCTGTGCTCATTAAGTTCGTTAAGGATTATCCGGGTGTGCTCACCCTGCGAGAATTACAACGGTATTCTGTCACGACACAGAAAACAGAATACTGTTTGAGCCGATGCCCGCGTTAATTCAGGCAGGAGCGTGGACATTTCAAAGGGAATGCGCTAATATTTAAAGGAACCAGGCTTCAGGAAAGGAGCTCCATGCTGCAGGAAGTAAAAGAGATCTTCAAGGAAGTATGCCAATCTGTTGCTCCTATTGTTGCCGTCATCTTTTTGCTTCAGCTCCTTTTGAAGATGTCGCTCCTGGCGATAGGTCAGTTTCTGGGCGGGGCTGCCATGTTCACCCTGGGACTTTTTCTTTTTCAGATCGGTATCAGGGTGGGGTTGCTCCCCCTGGGTGAAGCGATAGGGGCGGCGCTGGCTGAAAAAGGCTCCCTGCTTTTTTTGCTGGGTATTGCCTTTGTACTCGGCCTGACTGTAACTGTAGCCGAACCGAATACCAGGGTGCTCTCTCATTATGTGGAGATCGCTTCAGAGGGCCGCATTGCCGCAGCAACGCTTATCGCCGCCGTAGCCCTGGGGGTAGCTTTGTTTGTCTCTCTTGCCCTGATGCGCCTTTTCCTGAATATCCCCCTGGCTTACCTTGTGGGGGCAGGATGTGCCATCGGTCTTTTCATCCTTATTTTCACCCCGCCCCAGTTCGCCGCCCTCTCCTATGATGCCGGAGGGGTGATTACGGGTCCACTGCTTGTTCCCTTTGTCCTGGCTCTGGGCATAGGCATCGCCGCGGTGCTTGGCGGCAAGTCTGTCCTCGAAGACGGGTTCGGGCTGGTAGGTCTTGCTTTCTTCGGACCAATAATCGGTGTAATGATTCTGGGGGTGCTTTTTCGTTGAGCGATCTTGTGATATTTCAAGGATTTACCCAGGTGCTCAAGGAAGCTGCAGCTGCAGTTTTACCCCTACTGGTGCTGCTTCTTCTTTTTCGCCCTCTCTTGAAACTGCCCCGCAGCCTCATCAAAAACACGCTGAAGGGATTGCTAATCGCTTTTCTGGGCTTAATCCTTTTTTTACAGGGAATCAAAGCAGGCTTTTTGCCGATAGGCCGGGAAATTGGAGCCGCCCTGGGTAGTTCCTCCTTTGCCTGGAGCCTCATCCCTGTGGGCCTCCTGCTGGGCTTTGCAGCCACTTTCGCCGAACCTGCTGTGCGCATCTTAAGCTCCCAGGTAGAGAAATCCTCAAGCGGCTATATCCCCTCAAAGCTTATCCTCTACACTCTTTCCATCAGCGTGGCCCTGGTCACAGCGCTGGGCATGATCAAGCTGCTCTACGGATTCCCCATTTATTATCTTGTCGTACCCGGCTACATTCTGGCCCTGGTGATGCTCAAGTTCTCCCAACCGGCATTCATCGGCATCGCCTTCGATTCTGCAGGAGTGGCCACAGGCCCAATTGCGGTCACCCTGATCATGGCCGTAGCCGTTGGGGCAGCGGCAGAGTTGGAAGGGCGGGATCCTGTCCTGGACGGGTTCGGGATCATTGCCCTTATTGCCCTGGCTCCTATCCTGCTGGTGCTCATCCTGGGGATCATCTATCCCCAACAGGGTGAAGAAGACAGTGAAAGCGAGGTAGAGAACAAGAGGGGAACAGGAGAAGAAGTGGAATCAGTTATCGGAGAAGCAGTAAAGAAAAAAGAAGAGTCTTTGAGCAATACTAACTTGCAAGGAGGCAATGGTAATGACACCGGCCCCTGACCAGGATTTGATCGTTACCATCATCAGGAAGGGTTATGCGGAGCGGATCATTGAGGCTTCCAGAGATGCGGGCGCCGAAGGAGCCACCATTATGTTCGGCCGCGGCACAGGCATCCATGAGCAGAAAAAGCTACTGGGCATCCCCATAGAACCGGAAAAGGAGATCGTCTTTACCGTGGTTCCTGCGGAGATATCCGCCAGAGTCCTGGAGGCCATAATCAAGGCCGGCAAGCTGGAGCGCCCCGCTACGGGGATAGCTTTTGTTCTCGAGCTGAAAAAAGTGGCCGGCGTGTCCCATCTGATAGAGAAGCAGGCCTGATCCACTGCTGATTGCGGAATCACCCTTTAAAATAAGGGGATGCCCCCGGGGCATCCCCTTTTGTCTCTAGTCCAGCTTTGTGAATTGATCCTTGCCCACACCGCAGTCAGGGCAAAGCCAATCGTCAGGTAGGTTTTCGAAGGAGATCCCCGGCTCTATCCCTGCGTCGCTGTCCCCTTCAGCGGGATCGTAGATATAACCGCAAACATCACATTCCCACTTTTCCATCCCGTCAGCCCCTTTCTTGAATAAGTCTTCCTGTCTTTTACTCCCTGACTCTTTGGGCCAGGGCGAGGCCCCATTCGTAGCAGCTTTCAAGTCCACCGGCATCGGGCACCCAGAGCAGCTCCAGGCCTTCCTTCGCCAGGGTTAAACCCGCCGTTTCAAGCTTCCCCTCTATCGCTTTTACCGCTCCCTTGCTCCAGCCGTAGGAACCGAAAGCGGCTCCAAGACGGTTAACAGGCTTCAGACCGGTGAGATCGTCCAGGAAGGGCGAAAGCACGGAAAGATAACTGCGGTTAATTGTCGGGGAACCGACCACCAGCAGGCGCGCTTCGAGCAATTCGGTGAATATGTTATTCGTGTCGCGGATAGAAACTTTTGTCAGCTTTGCATCAACATTTTCTGCGGCAATCCCTTCAACAATGGCACGGGCCATAGCTTCGGTGCTCCCCCACATGGTGTCATAAACCACAACAGCCCGGGGAAGCCATTCGCCAGAAGCCCAGCGCAGGTAAGCTTCAATGATCTGCCCGGGATTCTCCCGCCAGATCACCCCATGACTGGGGGCGATCATGGAGATGGGAATATCTAAAGCCTCTACCTCCTTCAGTTTTTTAAGAACAAGGTTGCTCAGGGGATAGAGTATATTGGCGTAGTAGCGTGAGGCCTCCTCCATGATCAGGCTGTTGTTCACCTCATCGTCAAAGCGGAATGAGCTTGCCAGGTGCTGTCCGAAAGCATCGTTGGGCATGAGCAGGGCATCTTCCCGGATATAGGTGAACATGCTGTCAGGCCAGTGCAGCATGGGCGCCTCAATAAAAGTTAAGGTGCGCTTTCCCAGGGGAAGTTCCTCCCCGGTCTTGACCACATGATAATCCCACTCCCCGCGATAATGCCCCTCCAGGCCTGCTTTGCCCCTGGCGGTGCAGAAGATCCTCGCTTCTGGGACAAGCTTCATTACTTCCGGAAGCGCTCCGGAATGGTCTGTCTCCACATGGTTGATGACGATGTAATCGATCCGCGATGGATCTACGATCCGCCTGATCCGCTTCAGCATTTCGCCGGCAAAGGGGCCGAAAACCGTATCCACCAGGGTGATCTTTTCGTCAACGATAAGGTAGCTATTGTAAGTTGTGCCGCGGTGTGTGCTGTAGACAGGTCCATGGAAATAGCGCATATCCCAATCTATCGCACCAACCCAGTAGATACCCTCCTTCAAAACAACGGGATCCATTGCGCATACCTCCTTTTACTATCGCGGCTTTACAGGTACTATGCCCGTAAACCGCCAAAGATTAGCCTTTACTAAATGGGCAACTTCTAAAATTACCCTTGCGCTCGTTCTCCAGTAAAAGAGATTAAGCCCCCGGCTCTTTGTTTCAAAGAGATGCGGTGAATTTTCACCTTTACTTTTGCAACAGCTGCTGCCTATATTTTTACAACCAGGCCGCCAGACGCCTGTTTACATCTTCCCAGTTAACCAGGTTCCACCAGGCCTCGATAAAGGCAGCCCGCTTATTCTGATACTGCAGGTAATAGGCATGTTCCCAGAGATCGAGAACAAGCAGCGGTACCGCTCCCCATTGGGTTAAATTCTGGTGCTTCTCCGCCGTAAGGATCTCCAGCTTGTTAAAAACAGGCATCAGGCAGAGCAGCGCCCAGCCGGAGCCCTCCACTGCCGCCGCGGCTGCGCTGAATTGCTGCTTGAATGTTTCAAAACCGCCCAGATCCTTTTCAATCCGATCAGCCACAGGGCCCGTCGCCGGACCGCCCCCGCCGGGCTTCATGTTTTCCCAAAACGTTGAGTGGAGGATGTGACCGGAGCCGTGAAAAGCCAGCTCCCGCTCCCAGTGCTTGACCAGGGCAAAGTCGCCTTTTTCGCGGGCTTCAGCCATTTTGGTTGCAGCATTGTTCAACCCGTCCACGTAAGCCTTGTGATGAGCACCATGATGTAAACGGAGAGTTCTCTCTTCATAATGAGGTTCCAGAGCATTGTAATCGTAGGGAAGAGATGGAAGTTCGTGCTTCAACAAAATCGCCTCCTGTCAGATTTGATGTTTTGTTACAATTATTACTATAACATATTTGATCCCCTGTCGATAGTTCTTTTCAAAAAGGATCGCCCCTTGCTGAAAAGATATTCCGCACCATCCCCTGAACCAGCTCCAAAAAGGATCTCCCTCTTTGACGGCGAAGTTGATTATTATGGCGCTGACACGGCTGACGCGCCTGTAAAAGGGGAGCGGGATATTCCGCCGCAGGCCATGGTTTTCTACGACGAAAGGACCAACGATTATCTGGCCACAAAAGATCGGGCGGATGAGGGGAAGCGCCGCAGCCCACCTGATCCACCGGAGCCGCACAGAACCAGGATTGCCCGCCCGCAAAGGCAGACTGTTTAAGGGGGTCTCCTGAACCAATGCTATCCAGAGTATTTTCCTGCACGGTGCTTGGAATTCAAGGTGTTCCCCTGGAAGTGGAGGTGGATATCCACGGGGGAATGCCTTCTTTTGACATTATCGGTCTTCCCGATCCTTCGGTAAAGGAAGCCCGGGAGAGGGTCCGCGCCGCGGTACGCAACAGCGGTTTTAAATTCCCTTACGACAGGATTACCGTAAACCTGGCCCCCGCCGACCTGAGAAAAGAAGGGCCGGCCTTTGATCTAGCCATTGCCATAGCCCTCCTCGCCGCATCGCGACAAATACCGTACAATGATAAGTTGCAAAAAGCTGTCCTTGTTGGCGAGCTTTCCCTGGACGGAACGCTGCGCCCCGTTCCGGGCACCCTGGCCATGGCCGCCTCTATTGCGGAATCTGCCCATCTGCGGGACAGCATATTTTATCTTCCTGCGGCCAACGGCGCCGAGGCGGCGCTCATCAAACAGGTGCCTGTCAAAGGGAGCCATACCCTCAGGGAGGTAGCCGGTCATTTTTGCGGCTTCAACTCCATCCCCACGGTGCAGCCTCAGCTGGATGATCTGGTGGGGCAGGAGCGTCCGCCGGGACCCGATTTCTACGAAGTAAAGGGACAGGAGACAGCCAAGCGAGCGCTGGAAGTGGCCGCCGCCGGAGCGCATAATATTTTGCTCTACGGGCCGCCCGGCAGCGGGAAGACAATGCTGGCCCGCCGCCTGCCGGGGATCCTGCCGGCGCCCACTATAGATGAAATCCTCGAGATAACGCGAATCCACAGCATTGCCGGCAGGTTGCCGCCGGAGCGCCCCCTGATCATGGAGCGCCCTTTCCGCAGCCCTCACCACGGCGCCTCCAGTGCCGGGATCATCGGTGGGGGCAGGGTGCCCCGGCCTGGCGAAGTGAGCCTGGCCCACCGCGGCGTCCTTTTTTTCGATGAGCTGCCCGAGTACAACAGGGACATTCTCGAAGCTTTGCGCCAACCTTTGGAAGACAGGGTGGTCACAGTTACCCGGGTCTCGGCAACGCTCACCTACCCTGCCGACTTCATGTTTGTTGCTTCGGCCAATCCCTGTCCCTGCGGTTTTTTAAACGACCCCTTTCATATATGCCGCTGCAGCCCGGCGGCGGTGCAGCGCTACCGCTCCCGCCTCTCGGGCCCCCTGCTCGACCGCATTGACATCCAGGTGGAGGTACCGAGGATCAACTTTGAACAGCTCCAGGAGAGGCGGACCGGAGATAACTCCATCGCCATCCGCAGCCGCGTGGAAAAAGCCCGCATGCGCCAGCACGACCGCTTTAAAAAATTAGCCATCCTGACCAACGCCCAGATGCGCAGCCGCCATATGGCCAAACACTGTCCGCTTACAAGCGAAGCCCGCCAGCTGCTTCAGCAGGCTTACCGGAACCTGGGGCTTTCCATGCGGGCCCATGATCGCATCATCAAAGTGGCTCGCACTATCGCCGACCTGGCCGGGTGTGACACCATCGAGCCGCCCCATATTGCCGAAGCGATCCAGTACCGCAGCCTGGACCGGCAGCCCTGATGCGAAGCCCGGCAATAAAAAAGGAGTGGTGATGCTTTGCCTGCTGCGAAAAGCAAAGCCGGAAAATCCTTCAATCTGGATTTAGAATAGACCGCAGTAAAATAACCGGGAGGAGATTTAAATA
>CAYXKD010000012.1:0-41900 GCA_964464625.1 uncultured Syntrophomonadaceae bacterium | reverse complement strand
ATTTGCAGGCAACGCCCTTTTTAAGATGGGTGACCACATCGCAGCTGGAGCAGATCCACAATGCTTCCCTGGAGGTTCTTGAGCGGACCGGGATGTTGGTGAAACATAAAGAAGCGCTGGCCCTGCTTAAAGAGGCCGGCTGCCGCGTGAAGGGCGAACGGGTTTGGGTGCCGGGGTGGCTGGTGGAGGAGTGCATCCGGACGGCTCCGCAGCGGATCACCATTGCCAATCGCCTGGGGAGCCGCGTCATGCCTTTGGAAAAAAACCGCTCCTACTACGGAACGGGGTCGGATCTTCCCTTTACCATAGATATGGAAAGCGGGGAAAGAAGGGTCTCGACAAAAGAGGATGTTATCCATGCCTCGAAGGTGATAGATGCCCTGCCCAACTTTGATTTTCTGATGAGCTATGCCATCGCTTCAGATACCAATCCCGCTGTTAGCGATCTTCATCAGTTTGAAGCGATGACGTCTTACAGCAGCAAGCCCATCATTTTTACTGCGCATAACCCCGAAAATACCGAGGCGCTTATCATGATGGCGGCGGCCTCCTCTGGCGGGCTGGAGCACCTTGCTGCCAATCCCTATATCATCCTTTACACTGAACCCATATCGCCACTGGTACATACCTATGATGGTGTGGGGAAAATGTTCAAGTGTTTCGAGTACAATATTCCGGTAATCTATACGCCGGGAGTCCTGGCCGGGGCGACCACACCGGTAACAAAGGCCGGCTGCATTGTGCAGATGAACGCTGAAAGCCTGGCCGGCGTGGTCATGGCCCAGTTGAAAAAGAAAGGCGCGCCGGTAATCATCGGAGGCGGGGCCACGCCTATGGATATGAAGACAACAGCTACCCTTTATGGTGCGCCGGAGACCTCAATGAACTACGCGGTGATGACGCAGCTGGCCCAATTTTACGGCTTGCCGAACTTCACCGAGGCCGGTTGTGTAAACGCTCCGCTGCCCGACATCCAGGCTGGCATTGAAGCGTCGATGAGCATCCTGCTGGCGCAGCTTGCAGGATGCAACCTGGTTCATGATGTGGGTTATCTTGAAGGGGGCAAAACGGGTTATCTGCCTTTCCTGGCCATCTGCGATGACATCATCGCCATGGCCCGCTATACAGGCTGCGGCACCCGCATTTCAGCGGATCACCTGGCAGTTGACTGCATAGACGATGTGGGACCCGGTGGCGATTTTATGGGCCATGAGCACACCTTCAATTATTTCCGCGAGGAGATCTGGTCCCCCCGTTTCATGGTCCGCCATCGCTGGGAACAGTGGGAGGCAAAGGGTAAAGCTACGCCGCTGGACGGTTCCCTTGAGGAGGTCAGGAAGATCCTGGCCGGTCACGATGCTTCGCCACTGCCTGGTGGCGCCGCTGAAGAGATGCAGAAGATTATTAAAGAATTCGAAAAGAGGGGTAAATCATAAAGGGGGCATGAATATGCGCTACGCGAGCAAGCACGGGGAGGGCCTGGCCCTTCGCACCCTTGAATTGAAGCAGGTTGAAGAGATTCACAGCGCCTCCCTGCAGATATTGAACGAGATCGGGGTGCTTATTCATCACGAAGAGGCGGTGGCCCTGCTGTTGAAGGCGGGCGCCCATGCCGAGCCGGGGGGCCGTGTCTATTTCCCGGCATCCCTGGTGGAATGGGCGCTCCGCACGGCACCCTCCAGGATTACCCTATACGATCGCCAGGGTGAACCCGCGCTCAGGCTGGAGAAGTCGAATGTACATTACGGGGCTGGATCGGATACGCTCATCTACCTAGACCCCTTTACCGGGGAGCGCCGCCCCTGGCGCAGCGAGGATGCGGCGGCGGCAATCCGCATCGTTGACGCCCTGCCCCACCTTGATTTTGTCATGTCCATGGGGCTACTTTCAGAAGTCGACAAAAGAATGATCAACCGGCTGCAATATGCCCTGATGCTGAAAAACAGCACCAAGCCCCAGGTAGTGATCGCCGAAGACGCCTCTGCACTTGACGATATTATTCACATGGCTGCTGAGGTTGTGGGCGGAAAGGAAAAGCTGCGGCACCGGCCTCACTTTGCTCTCTACTGTGAGCCCACCTCGCCCCTGCAGCTGCCCTTCGAATCGGTGGATAAGCTGCTGTTGGCTGCACGAGCCGGTGTGCCGGTGAACTTTGCCTGCGGCGCGGTAGCCGGGGCCTCCACACCGGTAACGGTGGCCGGAACGGTGGTGCAGGCCAATGCCGAAGCGCTCAGCGGTCTGGTGGTCCACCAGCTAAAAAAACCGGGGGCTCCATTCCTGTACGGATATGGCGATTCGCCTCTTGATATGCGCACCATGCAGGCTCTCTACGCCGTGCCTGAAGCACTGCTGCTTCAGGGGGCGCTCTGCGACCTTGCGCGTTTTTACAGGCTGCCCTCCTGGGGCTATGCCGGCTGCAGCAGCGCTAAGCTTTTTGACGAGCAGGCTGTTGTCGAGGCGACCATGTTCACTCTGCTCGGGGCTTTGCAGGGCTGCAATCTCATGCATGATGTTTTCTATATAGAATCGGGCCGGACCGGTTCCCTGGAGATGCTACTGCTTATGGACGAGGTGATATCACGGACGAAATATTTGCTCCGGGGTCTGAACAGCTCCCCGGAGCATCTGGCGGTGAAGGCGATTCGCAGGGTAGGGCCGGGCGGCAGTTTTCTCGGTGATGAGCATACCGTTGCTTATTTCCGGAACAGCTGGCAGCCTGTCCTATCCGACTTCAACAGCTTCAGCGCCTGGAAAGAAGGGGGCTCGAAAACAATGGGCGCAAGGATTAAAGAGAAGATTAGCCGCCTTCTTCAAGCACACCGCCCCATGCCGCTGGAGGACGATGTGGAGGATAAAATTGACAGGATAATCGATAGAGCGCTGGAAAAATTGGTATAATGAAAATTGGTCAGCCTCCCGGTACCGTTCCTGACGGGCGCTGTTTTTATTGGATTGACTTTGCCGTTACGTGAATGCAAAGGACATATCCATGGAACTGCATTTCCCTGTTTTAAAATCGATAAAGTGATTGCAATTATTACAAATATAACTCTTATATTTTAGATAAAGCAGGGAAATGTTGTTGCATTAAGAATAAATGCAACAGGGTTAATATTCATGCAGGGCTCGAATTTCCTGCAGCCTGATTTGGGCTGGACCTGGCAACATTATTGCTTTAGCATATTTTTGAAGTGGTCGCCAGCATGGAACAGGGGATGATCCGGCGTGAATTGCTCAGGAGAATAACAATATAAAGGTAATGGAGGAGAGGGGAGGGCCGGTTTTTGCTGCGAAATAATAGGGTTGTTCTCGGCGTAATCGGGGCTGATGTACATGCTGTGGGAAACAAAATCCTGGACATGGTTTTAAGCGAGGCCGGTTTCAAAGTAATCAACCTCGGGGTAATGGTCTCTCAGGAGGAATTTATAAACGCTGCCGTGGAAAGTGATGCAGGTGTAATTTGGGTATCGTCTCTTTATGGTCATGGCGAGATCGACTGCCGCGGTTTGCGTGAAAAATGCCGCGAGGCCGGGATAGGCGAGATTCTTCTCTATGTGGGGGGCAACCTCGTGGTGGGCAAGCGCACCTTTGATGAGGTGGAGCAGCTTTTTATCGAGATGGGTTTTGATCGTGTCTATCCACCCGGCACCCTTCCGGAAGAAGCAATTGCTCATTTGAAAGAGGATCTCTCCCCATGAAAGCGCTACTAATTGACTTTGGCAGCACCTGTACGAAGACTGCTCTGGTTTCACTGGATCCTCCGGGTCTGCTGGGCGTATCCCAGGCACCGACGACGGTGGGAAGCGATTTAATGGAGGGCCTGGAAGAAGCGCTGAAAGAGTTTTCCCCGGTGCAGCTTGACGGAGTTGTTTTTAAAAGGGCGAGCAGCTCTGCAGCCGGCGGACTAAGGATTGTTGCTGTCGGTCTTGTCCCCGAATTGACGGTCAAAGCAGCGCGTGAAGCTGCTCTGGGGGCGGGTGCGCGGGTGCTATCGACCTATGCTTACATTCTAAATGAAACAGAGATCGCCGAGATCAGCCTGCTTAAGCCCGATCTCCTGCTTCTGGCCGGTGGCACCGACGGCGGTGACCGCAAAACCATTTTGGAAAATGCCTCGTGCATTGCTGCTTCAGGGCTCTCTGTGCCGGTTGTGCTGGCGGGGAACAAGTCTGCTGTGCATGAAGCTGCGACAATATTGCAAGGCAAGGTGCCCCGGGTGGTTATAGCGGGCAATGTCATGCCTGAAGTGAATCGCCTTGATGTTGAACCTGCCCGTGAAGCCATTCGCCGGCTCTACCTTTCAGAAATCACCAAAGCCAAAGGCCTTGATCAAGTGCAGCAGCAGGTCGGGCTGGCTATGCCCACTCCTCTGGCGGTGATGAAAGCAGGAGAGCTCTACTGGAAATCCTCGGGGGACGATGTGATCATTGTCGATTTGGGCGGAGCTACCACTGACATTCATTCCTTTGCCGATGGCAGGCCCCGCCGCAGCGGCTGTATCGTCAAGGGACTTCCGGAGCCTCTTGTAAAGCGCAGTGTTGAAGGCGATCTGGGGATGAGGGTGAGCCTGCTGGCTTTGCTTGAAATTGTGCCGGCAGGGGAGCTCATTGGCCATCTTCCCTTTGTCGTGGCACCGGACGAACTGGAGGCTCATGCCCGGATGGTGGCCTCCTCTCGCGCCTTCCTGCCCGGTAATGAACGGGAGTTTGCCTTTGACTGCGTCTTTGCCATTGCTGCTGTCCGGGAGGCACTGCGGCGTCATGCAGGATCGCTGGCAGAAACCTATACGCCTGAAGGAAGGCTCTGGGTGCAGCGTGGCAAAGATTTAACGGAAACAGCAACTCTACTGGCTACCGGCGGCGCCCTTGTACACAGTGCTGATCCGGGGGCGCTGCTTCAGGCGTCTCTTTCCCTGAAGGATCCACTTACTCTTACTCCCCGTTCGCCTCAGCTTTTTCTCGATCGTCCTTATATTCTTTTTGCCGCAGGCCTTCTAGCCGAGGCATACCCGGAGACGGCTCAGGCTCTTCTTCGGGAGACATTGTTACCTTTAGGGAGGGTTACGCCTTGAAACCAGAGCATAAATTGCAGGACCGCCGTTGGGATGATGCCCTTTTTGTGGCAGAGCGTGGCGCTGTGCTTACTTCGTGGCCCACGGGTGTGGGTGTTGATCTTGCCGATGCCTTTGTTTTTCACCGGAACCTGCCGGAAAGTAAAAGATCCTACGGCAAGCTGCGGGCGGGGCATGAAGAGAGGCGCATATTTTTGCAGCCCCGCGCCGGGGTAGCCCTGCTGTCAGAGCACCTGGTGCTTCTCACCAGGCTGGAACTGGAAGGAGGGGCAGATTTTTTGCCCACAACCATTGATTCCTATACTCGCCAGAACCGCTACGAAGAGGCCCAAAGAGGGATTGAAGAATCAAAGCTGGCGGGACGCTCTCTTCTGAACGGCTTTCCGGCAGTGAATTATGGTGTGCCCAACTGCCGTAAAATCGTGGAGGCGGCAGGAGTTCCCGTCCAGATTCGCCATGGGACTCCCGATGCCCGCCTTCTGGCCGAGATCACCCTGGCTGCAGGCTTTAGTGACTTTGAAGGCGGCGGGATCTCTTACAATATCCCCTATGCCAAGGATATTCCCCTTGATCTTTCACTGCTTCACTGGCAGTATGTGGACCGCCTCTGCGGCGCCTATGCGGAGAACGATATTATCATCAACCGGGAAATGTTTGGGCCTTTAACGGGCACCCTGGTTCCGCCCTGTCTCTCCCATGCTGTGGGGATCATCGAAGCCCTCCTGGCGGCTGAACAGGGCGTAAAAAGCATTGCCATTGGCTACGGCCAGGGGGGCAACCTTGTTCAAGACACGGCAGCCCTGCGCACGCTGGCCCGTCTTGGCCGAAATTATCTGGATCGTGCCGGCTTCGATGATGTTCTGCTTACCACGGTCTTCCATCAGTGGATGGGCGGATTTCCCCAGGATGAATCAAGAGCCATGGGGGTTATCGCCTGGGGTGCTGCCACCGCAGCTTTGGGTGGCGTGGACAAGGTTATTGTGAAGACACCGCACGAAGCTCTGGGTATCCCCACAGCGGAGGCAAACATCGCTGGTTTGCTCTGTACGCGCCAGGTAATGAGCATGCTTGATGAGCAAAAGTTGGAGCAAACAGAGAAATTGCGCCAGGAAGAGGCGATCATCGAGCGGGAAGTAGAAGAGATTATCGCCGGGGTGCAGAAGCTCGGTGAAGGCGACCTGGCTCTTGGTGTGGTGCGCTCCTTCGAGGCGGGGGTGCTTGATATCCCCTTTGCACCGTCGCGCTGGACCAGGGGGAGTGTCATTCCCGTGCGGGATAATGAAGGGGCCATCCGGATTCTGCGCTTTGGAGATCTGCCTTTCTCTGCAGAGACCCGCAATTTTCATGCACTTAAAATAAAAGAGCGAGGCCACAGTGAAAAAAGAGAGCCTGGTTTTCGTATGGTTATTGATGATATCTATGCTATCAGCAAGGGCAGGCTGGTGGGCAAACCGAGGTGAGTATTTAAGATGAGAATTGAAAAGGTGCTGGCTGCTCCCGGCCTCACCGGTTTCTACTTTGACGACCAGGCGGCCATCAAGATGGGCGCCGTGGAAGACGGCGCCGCATATCGTGGCGCACCGCTTACTGCAGGTTTTAGCGAGGTGCGCCAGCGCGGCGAATCTTTGAGCATTATATTAATCCTCACCGGGGGGGGGATTGCTTTCGGTGACTGTGCGGCAGTGCAGTACTCCGGCGCGGATGGGCGGGATCCGCTGTTCCTGGCAGAAGATTTTATTCCTCTGGTAGAAGGATACCTGGCTGAACGGCTAAAGGGTCTTAAGATCAGCACTTTTAACGAGGCGGTCCGGGAATTTGATCTACTTCCCGGTCCTGATGGGAAGAGTTTGCATACAGCCCTGCGTTACGGTTTGTCGCAGGCTCTGCTGCATGCTGTCTCCATAAAGAGCGGCAAACTCATGTGCGAGGTGCTTGCTGAAGAGTACGATCTGCCTCTTCTTTTAGAGCCCATACCCATCTTTGCCCAGACCGGCGATGAGCGCTACACCAACGCAGACAAAGCTATGATCAAGCGGGCCGATGTCCTGCCTCACGGGCTGATCAATCATGTCCAAAGTAAGCTGGGCCCGCAAGGCGAAAAGCTGCTCGAATATGTTGGCTGGCTGCAGCGGCGGGTTGAAGAGATTGGCGGCAAAGATTACCTCCCTGTTCTGCATATAGATGTCTACGGCACCCTTAGCCAGGCTTATGACAATGATCTTGAAAAAATTAGCGCATACCTGTGCCGTCTGGAAGAAGAGGCGGCACCTTTAAGCCTGCGTCTGGAGGGACCTGTGGATATGGGCTCGAAAGAGGGACAGATCGAGACTCTGGCGAAATTGAAAGAGAGACTCGCTGTGATGGGCAGCGGTGTTGAAATTGTCGCTGATGAATGGTGCAATACCCTTGAAGACGTCCGCGATTTTGTCGATGCCGGCGCCGGCCATATGATCCAGGTTAAGACGCCTGATCTGGGGGGGCTGCACAACAGCATTGAAGCGATCCTCTATGCTAAAAAACAGGGTATAGGCGCTTACCTGGGGGGCAGTTGCAATGAGACGGATCGCTCGGCGCAGGTTTGCGTCCACGCAGCCCTGGCGGCGAGGCCTGATCAGATGCTGGCCAAGCCGGGGATGGGTGTTGATGAAGGGATGATGATCGTCTATAACGAGATGCAGCGGGTGCTGCGCATACTCAAATTGAAAAAAACTCTTTTTTGACCCCGGCATTTTTGCATTTATTCTCCCAATGAAAGATTCTAAGTTTTTGAAACCGGGGGAGTTGGCTGTGGTTGAGGTTAATGGCAACATGGTGAGGTATAGGGGATGACTGTGAAAATGTTGCTGGAAATCATGAATTACACCTTCTCCATGATTATTGTCCGGGTTGATGATGGACCGGTCAATAAATATTGGCATAAATACCCGGTGTCATTTACCGGCTCAGAACGGGACTGTGGAAAGAAGTGATATCAATGCAGCCACATGAGTATTTAATCAGAGCGATATATTTTGCGCCCCGGGGGCGCAGAAGGCTCCTCGGGCTGGGTGCGCACCTGGGGCAGCGCTACCTTTCCGCTGAAGACAGCCTGGTGGGGGTTATCGGTGATGCTGGCGCTGGCAAGTCTGTGCTGATCCAGGGTATGTTTCCGGGGCTTGAGCTGACCAATGACGATGAAGGGATCAATGTACGCCCCCTGCCGCTGCTGTATCATTTTGAGAGCGATCTCTTTGAGCACCATACCTATCATCTCGACATGCATTTCGAACAGGCTTTTACCCGGCCGCCTCTTCTGGCCGAAGCGGTGCACAAAGGGCTGCGTGAAGGGTGCCGCGTGATCGTGGAGCACTTCGATCTGCTCTACCCCGTTCTGAAGATGAATGCCCATGTCCTGGTGGGGATCGGCCAGGAGGTGATCACCGCTCGTCCCGGGCCTTTCGGGCCCTTCCCCGAGGAGATCAAATCGGTAGTGTTTAAATCTCTTTACTACCGCAAGATGGCGCATTCCGCTGAGGATATCACCCAGCTGGTGCTGCAGAAGCTGGGTGTGCCGCCGGCTGAAGGGCACGGCGATGTTTGCAATGGTTTTGTCCTCTATTACAGCCGCCGGCCGTCTGCCGATCTGGCTGTTGTGGAATCGCTGATCAGGGAGATGATCGGTAAGGATCTGCCCATCACTCCTGATCAAAACCGCAGTATTACCATCGGCGGGGTACCCCAGCGCTGCACCGGCCCGCGCCTTCACCTGCGCAGCACCGGCGAGATTAAAAACTTTCGCCTGGCAAAGGAATATCTTCACGATCCCCAGACCGGAGTTTATAGTATTGTGGGGAGAATAGGCGAAAGTTCCGTCTCTTAACCTGCTTTCGCATGCCGCTTTGCTATTTCAGCCACCATACCCGAATGCATCTCGCCGCTTATGGGGTAGAAGCTAATCACGATTATACCGAGTAGAATTACCCCGGCCGGGAAGATAGTCATCAGGATCTTGATTCCCTCTTCAGCCATTGGTGTCTGAACCACATCAGGCACATAGCCGGCCAGCGACAGTCCCTGCCCGCAGATAAACCCCGCCATGGCTGCGGCAACCTTGTGGGCGAAATAGAAGAAACCGTAGATGGTCCCTTCCCGCCTTGCCCCGAATTTCCATTCAGAATATTCCACGGTGTCCGGGATCATGGACCAGGGGCTGAGGTAAACCGTGGAGAGACCCACACCGGCGATAACCAGCAGTGTGATGATAGCGGCCATTCCGTACACCGTGGCAAAGTACATCAGCAGCAGAGCCCCGCCAAAAATAATCATGCCGGCGATGAAAACGGGCCGTTTTCCCAGCCGGCGCGACATGTATACCCAGAAGGGCATGAAGAGGACCGCTGTTACAAAAAGCAGGGCAAAGGCAATGGGAGTGAATTTTTCCATTGCCAGGGGGTACTTAAAGAAAAAGGTGACCATCGCTGCGGTCATGCCCAGTGCCACGTACTGGAGCAGGGTAGCCAGGGTGAGGATCAAAAAGGGAGTATTCCTGAAAACGTAGGATATTTCCTCTCTAAAAGATGCACTCTTCTTCTCCCCGTAATCCTTTTTCTCCCTGGTGGTCAAAAAGGCGATGAGCGTGAAAAGGGCAGCGGCGATGCCGTAAAGAGCTCCGACAAATCTGAATCCTTCCTGCTGGGTTTTAAAAAGAGCGACCAGGACCAGGGTTACCCCGGCCACGACAAGTGTACCCAGGATGGCGAAGGACATCCGGTACCCGGTTATGGAAGCGCGCTCTTTTGCATCCAAAGTCAGAGCCGATGTAAGCGCCCCGTAAGGTATGTTGACTACAGTATAGAAAGTGCAGAAGAGGACGAAGGTTACAAGGGCATAGAGATTCAGGCTGCTGCCGGTAAGATCGGGACCGTAGAAAAGCAGGTAAAAAGAGAGGGCCAGAGGCAGGGCGCCCAGGAGCAAATAAACTCTCTTTGATCCCCAGCGCGTTCTTGTTCTGTCTGAAATATTCCCCATGAGGGGATCGGTAACTGCATCCCAGATCTTGGCAACCATGATGATGGTTCCGGCCAAGCCTGCTCCGATAAACAGCACATCTGTAAAATAAAAAAGGAGGTAGAAGCCGACACACTGGAACAACAAGTTGGCTCCGAAGTCTCCTAGACCGTAACCGAGCTTCATCTTCAGAGGGACTGTCTCCGCAGCTTCACTTCCGTTCATTGCAATCAAACCTCCCGGATCGATATTTATGCCTTGCTCACTCTCTGGCATGTAAAGAATCCAGCGCCTCATCAGGAACATCGAAAACGGTACCAAGGCCCGGCATGGGTTCTTTTGTCATAAATTCTGGCAGCCTGTTGTGCGCCGGGCCAAACCCGGCCCGCCGGTTAAAGTCGCATTCCAGGGCCAGAATGGAGGAAGCGGTTTTTGCCAGGATGTCTTCATCGTAATTTTCGCCTGTCAGGTGCTTAACCAGGGCGGCGACCTTGTCAAGGTGCGCTCCCAGGGCGGAGAGGGTAAAGAGACAGAGGCCTAAACAATCAACGATCATGCAATTCAACTGCGCCCCCCTGGAAAGTGCGGGCTGGGGTCCGGGATCGGTATGATCGACCTGGGCCCGGATCACGCTGCCTGCAGTATGGTCTGCTCCCATGGGCGAGGTGGCGTAGGTCACGCCGAAGCCCTTAACTGCGCGGGGATCATAGGCAGGCATGGCCTGTCCCTTGACTACGGGAATGCGCCTGGAACCGAGGATACGACCGGTAAGCAGTGCTCCTCCGCCGATGATTCTGCCGGGGAGGGCATTATCAAAGATCCCCGCCAACAGTTTTTCCGCCGCATCAGCATCGCCAAAAGAGAGCAGACCCTGCTCCATGGCCACTCCCAGGGCGGCCCCTGTTTCTATCGTATCGAGGCCCAGGTCATTGCAAAGGTAATTCAGGCGGGCGATCTCATCGAGGCTGCCCATGCCGCAGTTACTTCCCAGCAGGCCGATGGTCTCATATTCCAGGGGGCTGACAATTTCTTTGCCGGCGGCATCGGGAAAAACATTGGAGCAATTGATTACACAGCCAGGCATGCAGGCATGGGCGGTGCGGCCGGCTCCGCCCCGCTGCTCGATGAGGCTGCGCATGCTTTCACCGTTAATATTTTCCGCTTTTTCAAAAGTACCGCTGGAAAAATTTCGCGTGGGCAGCGCATGCATGCTATTTGTCAGGGCAGTCATGATCGCTGTTCCATACAGCGGATATATTTTTCCCGTCTGTGGATTATCCCGGAGCAGCTGTACCAGCTCTTTTGTTGTTTCCAGGTAGGCTTCACGGTTGGCATAGCCGGGCCTGCCAGCACCCTCAGGATCGATGACCACAGCTTTCAGCCCCTTGGCGCCCATAACCGCGCCTAATCCACCCCGACCGCAGTAGCGACTTGGACGGCCCTGGGGATCGGTGATGCCAATGCCCGCCGCAGACAGCCCCATCTCCCCCGCCGGTCCTATAAGTATGAGCGAAATTTTTTCGGAATAATATTTCCTCAAAAAGTCGGCAGATTCATAAGCGCCGGTGAGTGCATGGGGAAAAGGGTGCAGCTCAGCCTTCTCCTTGCCCAGGTAGAGGCAGTGGAGATCGCCTCTGCGGGCTTCACCTTCTACAATGATCGCCTTAATCCCCAGCTGTGCCAGGTTTGCCGCCGCCGTGCCCCCGGAATTGGATTCCTTGATCCCCCGGGTAAGCGGGCTCTTTCCGCCTATGGAAAGGCGGGAGGCGGAAGACATGGCGGTGCCCGCAAGCAAACCGGGAGCGATGACCAGTCTGTTGTCCAAACCCATGGGCTCTGCTTCCGGGGGTACTTCGTCGAAGACGATCCTCGAGGTCAATCCCCTGCCACCGAGAAGCCTGTATTCCCGGGGGACCGGATTTACCGTGATCTTTTCCGCTGTCATATTGACCCTGATAATTTTGTTCATCACTATTCTCCCATCTCTTATTCCCGTTTCAGTGCATCCGAAGAAACTTCTCTAGACAGAACAGCCCCCTTTGCTGCCGGGCCAACCTGGTTGCGATAGCGATCCAGAATGCCGCCGGTGATAGGGCGTAGCGGCGGCTGCGCCCTTCGACGGGCCAATTCCTCCCGGGATACCTGCAAATCGAGGCGCCGGCCCGGCACATCGATAAGTATGGGATCGCCGTCGCGCACCAGGGCAATGGGGCCGCCAGCTGCCGCCTCGGGGCAAACATGGCCGATGCGCAGATCGCGGCTTGATCCTGAAAAACGCCCATCTGTAACTACGGCGCAGGGGCTCCCCATTCCCGAGAGGGTGGCGCTGAGCATGTGCATTTCGCGCATACCGGGCCCTCCGGCGGGCCCCTCGTAACGTACAACCAGAATAGCGCCAGGCTCGATGCCGCCTGAAACAGCGGCGCTGAGGGCATCCTCCATGCAATCAAAAGTGCATGCCGGCCCGCGCATGATCAGATCCTTCTCTTTAACGGCAGCTGCCTTGACCACAGCCCCTTCCGGGGCCAGGTTGCCGTAAAGAACAGCCAGAGCGCCCGAGGGATGCAGGGGCCTGTTCAAGGACCGGATCACCCTGCCCTGCCTTTCACAGGGCGGCTCCATATTCCATTCGGCAATAATTTCTCCAGCGGTTTTGCCGCTCACTGTAAGGGTGTTTTTATCGAGCAGGGGCTCCAGTACAGACATCAGGGCGGGCACACCCCCTTCGCGATATAGCTCTATTACGGGGTACCTGCCTCCCGGCAGCAGATCGCAGAGGTGGGGAACCCGGGCGGAAATGTGGGAAAAATCATCGAGATGGAGATCTATCTCCGCCTCCCGGGCAAGGGCGAGCAGGTGCAGGAGGCTGTTCGTGGATCCGCCCAGGGCCATATCCACGGCTATGGCGTTGTGCAGCGCTCCGGCGGTGACGATACGGCGAGGCGTCAGTTCATTTTTAACCAGGGCGACGGCTCTTTCACCGCTGCTCCGGGCCAGGCGCAGCTTGATGGCCTCCACGGCCGGGGCGGCGCCCATTCCCGGGAGCGACATGCCCATGGCCTCCCCCAGGAGGGACATCGTATTGGCGGTACCGAGCATGGCGCAGCTCCCTGCGCCGGGTATAGCGCTCTCCTCGATGCGCTCCAGTTCCCCCGGGGCCAGCCTGCCTGACCGGACTGCGCCGATAAACTCTCGCATGGAGCTCAGGGTCAGGTTGCCGCCATCTTTCCAGTATCCCGGCGCCATGCACCCTCCCGTTACAAGGATGGACGGCAGGTTGAGACGAAGGGCGGCCATCAGCTGGCCGGGGATGATCTTGTCGCAGGCGCAGAGCAGGATCAGGCCATCGAAACAGTGGGCGCGGGCCATGATCTCAACGGAGTCTGCAATATTCTCCCGGCTGGGCAGGGAATAGCGCATTCCGGAGTGTCCCTGGGCCAGGCCGTCGCAAACTGCGCAGGTGTGAAACTCCCGCGGTGTGCCTCCGGCAGAGCAGATCCCTTCGCGCACCGCCGCGGCAATCTCATTTAAGTGACTGTGCCCGGGAACCATATCCGTCCAGGAATTGGCGATTCCGATGATGGGCCGTTCCAGATCCTTCCTGCGCAGGCCCAGGCCGAAAAGCAGGGAACGGTGAGCCGAGCGGTCCAGGCCACCGGTGACCCTGGAGCTGTTTAACAATTTTTCACTCATGAACTACATTCTCCGCTGTCTGAAAAGCTCGACAGCACCACCTGTTTCTCCTTCTCTGCCGATTCGCAGGCCGCCAGGGTGAACTCCAGGACCGCCCGGCCCTCGGCCCCGGATAGTTTCGGCTGCACCCCTTTTTCCAGCGAATCGATGAGGTCATGCGTAGCTTTGACAAAACTGTAATCCCAATCACAGCGAATATGTTCGAATGAGGTGGTTACACCGTCGCGGTAAAGCTCTAAGGGCGGCCTGTTCTGCAGTTTGCCGGTACAGCGATTTACAAATATTATGCCCCGGGTGCCCGTAATTTCCAGCCTGCTTTCATCGGCATAATGGCGGGTGTCGATCTGGAGTTCCGGCGCCATGGCCACATCCATGACTCCGTAAGCTCTCTTTATATTGCGGTATTTCCACATCACCGTGGCAGGGGCATTCACGAAAATGCCGCTGCCGGGGACAATCTCCGACCGGTCCATCCATGCAGCCACTTTTTCTACCGGTCCGAGCAGGTAGGTAGCCAGAGAGTAATTATGGTAGTTATGATCGAACATCACCGGGCAGCCGCCGCCCATCTCAGGGTTTATACGCCAGGCCCAGGCCTCCAGCGGTACATCCCATTGGTCTTTACCCGCGCCGCACCTGACCCGCAGGTTAAATGTAAGGGGTTCGCCGATTTCCCCCGCTTCAATGAGCTCTTTTGCCTTTACGTAGGGAGGGTAGTAGACAAAATTTTCATAAATGCGCAGCATAACCCCGCCTCGTCGGGCTGCATCGATCATGAGATCAGCCTCCTGCAGGTTGAGAGCCATGGGCTTCTGCACAGAGATATGTTTTCCTGCCCTGGCTGCCTCCTCCGTCATGGTGCAGTGCAGATGGTGCGGCGTCAATATTTCTACAATCTGCACTTCAGGATCGGAGAGCACCTCCTCGTAATCGCGGTAAATTTTCTGCACACCCCACTCTTTGCCCCTGGTTTCAGCCCTGGATATATCCACGTCGCAAAGCCCATAGAGCCGGGCTCCGGGCAAATTTTTGTAACCGAGGGCATGCAGCTCCGATATACGTCCGCATCCAACAAGAACAACGTTGTACATCCCATGCCAACCCCTTTGTGCAGTTACTTACACTGGTGCCCGGCACCAGCAATACTATCAGGATCAATCTTGCGGTGGCTCCGGGGATCGCTGCACCCTATCGCCCTGGATATGCTGTCTGCAGCATGGCAGACCAGGGCCGCCAGCTTTGGAACAGCCGGTCTGTTCAGCCGCACCGCTGTTCCCGATATTCCGATAACGGCGGCTACCTGGCCGCGCTCATTAAAAATGGGTGCAGCCAGGCAGCGCACTCCCGGTTCGTACTCTTCATCATCCAGAGCATAACCGTACGCCCGAATATGCGAGAATTCCTTTTCCAGATCAAGGGGATTACTGATCGTCTGCTCCGTGTACACAGTAAAGCTGTCGGCGCCTTCGAGATAACTGGCGACAACTATTTCCCTTTCGCCCCGTTCAATATAGGCCGCCAGTGCTTTCCCCGTGGCGGAACAGTGTATGGGTGCGGCTGTCCCTATATCCGCATTCACCCTGACTACACCTGTCGCCTGCTCACCGTCCACATAGACGATTCGCCTGTCCGAGAGGAGGGCCAGGTGTGAAGAAAAGCCCGTCCGCCCGGTGAGGCGGTTAAGCTGCTCCTGTGCATAGGGTTTAATCTCCATTTTGTCGATTACCCTCCGGGCGAGTTCCGCCATCTTCACCGTGGGCCGGTAAAGCGCTTCCCCATCGCGCGTGATGTAACCCTCCACCTGCAGCGTGGTCAGGTAGCGGAGCGCGGTGCTGCGGTTGACACCCATTTTCCTGGCTACCTCACTCTGGGTTACTCCGTCGGCCTGGTGGCAGACCTCTTCGAGAATCCTTAGACCGCGCCGGAGAGTTTTGATGTCATTAGAATCCGAGGGTTTCTTTATTCCGGTTTTCCTCATAAGCCTTTCTTCTCTCCTCCAGATATTCGGGGACGGGGACATCCCACCAGCCAGCGGCACCGCCCCCTGAGTAGGGATACTGACGGTTGACCTGAACCTCCACAAGGCCCGGTTCCCCTGCCGCAAGAGCGCGTTTAACCGCCGGTTCCACTTCTCCCGGTTTGGAGACACATTCTGCCTTAAACCCGAAGGAGCGGGCCAGTGAGGCAAAATCAACGGCGGAAATTCCACCCTGTGAAGTTGTGAATTCGGTGGCATAAGCCCGGTTATCGCCATATACATCCATCTGCAGATCGCGAATGGATAGAAAACCCCCGTTGTTGAGCACGATGACGATAATGGGCAGGCCGTACTGTTTAGCTGTGGCTAGTTCCTGAACTGTCATCAGAAAATCGCCGTCACCCACAACCGCTGCTACCGGTGCTTCCGGGCAGGCAAGCTTTACTCCCATGGCTGCGGGCAGGGCAAATCCCATGGTGGAAAAACCGCCCGTTGTCACAAGAGTGCCCGGCTCATAGAAAGGAAATTCCTGCAGTATCTGGGCCTGGCTGTGGCCCGAGGATGTAACCAGGTAGCCGCGGCGCGGCAGCGCCCGCCTGATTTCGCAGAGCGCCCTGGATAAGGTAACTGGGACATGGGTGACGGAACGGAAGGGTTCAAGTGTTTTCAACCAGGCGGATTTCCTCTCTGCTATTTCTGCGGTGTAAGCTTTGTTGCGGAAATCTTCGGCAGCCGGACCCAGTTCCTCAACCAGGCCCTGCAATATGGCTCCGGCATCACCGATAAGCCCTTCGGTGACAGGATAATTTTTACCTATTTCCAGGGGATCGATATCGGCATGAATCAATTTTGTCGGCGGAATGTTGAAGCTGATACCCTTGCGGTAGGAGGAGGTCGTTTCATCGGCAAAACGGCAGCCCACAGCCAGCAAGACATCTGCGCCGGAGGCCAGTTCATTGCCGCACTTTGTCCCTTTGGAGCCGGCATGCCAGGCATAGAGGGGATGATCTTCGGGGAAACAGCTTTTTCCGGCCATGGTGGTAATCACCGCTGCGCCCAGCCGCTCCGCCAGGGTGAGTAAGGCTTGCGATGCCCGGGAGCGTAAAACACCGCCACCAGCCAGGATCACGGGCCTGCGTGCTTCTCCCAGCAAAGCGGCCGCATTTTTCAGCGCGGCAGCATCGGGATGCGGCAGGCGAATTGTGCTGCACTCAAAGGTTTCGGGCGCATAATCAAGGGCATCGGCTTGAACGTCCATGGGCAGTGAAATTACAGCGGGGCCTGCCCTTCCTCCCTGCATGGCCTTGAAAGCCCGGTTCAGCATGTGAGGCAGCTGCTCTACTCTTGTAACGAGCGCGGCGAACTTGGATACCGGTTCCAGAACACGCAGGGAATCGGCAACCCTGGTCCTCTCTATTTCCTGGAGCACTCCGCGTCCGAACATATAGGAATGGGTCTCTCCCGTTAAAGCCAGCACCGCGGTGGAATCGACATATGCGGTACCCAGCCCTACAGCCAGGTTCAGCGCCCCGGGGCCTATCGAGGTAAAAACTGCCGCAGGCCTCCCCGTGACCCTGTAATAACCGTCCGCCATGTGAACAGCGCTCTGTTCATGACGCACCATATACATTGGCAATCCGGAGTTTTCTTCCAAAAATGCATCAACCAGTGCCAGGCAACCGTGCCCCGGTATTCCTGCTATCCAGGGCACACCCCTGTTGAGCAGCGTCCGGGCCACTATTTGACCGCCGGTCAGCTTCAAAAAATCCACCTCCATTGTAAAGTAGAACAAATTAGCTGTACGGGTCCTCCAATGACTTGGGTGTAGAGCAGCGGGTATGAGGAGAACCCGTCGGTTACTCTGCCTTTTATGTTGCGTATTCCAAAACATTGTTGTTGTATTAGCAACACAATTATAGATCAGAGGAATTTTCATGTCAACGGGTTGGTAAAGCCTGGGATGTCATTGCGGGGCCGGATAAAACTTACTCTTTTATATGAAATGCGCTACGGCATGGATATTACCCAGGTTTGTATGTGCTCTGCTGCACTGTGCTCTGATGTTGCAATGACAGCTATTGGCCTGCAAAGAGCTTAAAAGTACAGTATAATTCAAATAACGGAATTGCTCTCTATTCAAAATAATTTGGAAAGGGGTACATGGTTTTGCTCTTACGTTCTCTCCTCTTCGCACCGGGCAATGTGGCCCGAAGGGTGGAAAAAGCGCTCAGCCTGACTGCTGATGCGGTTATTCTGGACTTGGAAGATGCGGTGCCTCTGAGCGAAAAAGAAAATGTCAGGCCTGCAGTTGCTGCAGCACTGGTGCTGGCTCGATCTTCCGCCGGCTATGTGCGGATAAATGCGCTGAGCACAGGATTGGCCATCGATGACCTGGCAGAAGTTGTTATACCCGGTCTCGATGGGATCATGTTACCCAAGGTGGAACAGCCGGGAGATCTGGAAAAAGTAGATTGGTATATCTCCCACCTGGAAAAAAAGCACTCCATCCCTGCTGGAACTGTCGATCTTATTCCCCTCATTGAAAATGCCCGGGGTGTTGAAAACGCACCGGCCATCGCCGGCGCCGTGCCCAGGGTTAAGCGTCTTTGCTTCGGCGCCGTGGACTATACCGCAGATCTGGGAGTGAATCTGACCGCTGAAGGAGCGGAAATTTTCTATGCCAGGACCCGCCTGGTAAATACTTCACGGGCGGCGGGCCTGGAGCCGCCCATCGACACGGTATACACTGAAATTAGGGATGCTGAGGGGTTGGTCAGGGACAGCCACACCGCCCGCACTCTCGGGTTCCAGGGAAAGCTGGTCATCCACCCGGGACAGATCGAACCGGTGAATCGCATATTCTCCCCCTCGGAAGGGGAGATAGATTTTGCCCGTAAAGTGGTGGATGCTTTCGAAGAAGCGGAGGCAAAGGGTCACGCCGCCATCACCCTGGAGGGAGGGAAATTCATAGATTACCCGGTGGTGCAAAATGCCCGGCGCCTGCTGCAGCTGGCGGAGCTAATTGCTGCCAAAGAAACACAAGTATAACCAGAGGAGGTGGGGTTTATTATGGCCCGGATACTGGAGCATCATGGCAAAAACTTGCTGAAAAAACATGGACTGCCTGTTCCTGAAGGGTTTGCAGCCTCAACGGCGCAGGAGGCCGTAGAGGCTGCTGAAAAGGTCGGATTGCCCGTGGTGTTGAAAGCACTGGTCCCTGTTGGGAAAAGGGGCAAAGCGGGCGCCATTCGCTTTGCCGGCACTGCTGAAGAGGTTTTTCGCGAGGCCTCGGGGCTTTTGAAAATGACGGTGGGCTATTATCCCGTTGAGCAGGTACTCGTTGAACAGAAATTGAATATCCGTCAGGAGATGTATCTCTCCATTACCATCGACAAATCAGTGCGCTTGCCCGTGATTATCGCCGGGAGTGCAGGAGGTATTGATATCGAAGAGTTGGGCAGAGAGCACCCCGATAAGATCAGCTATACTCATGTCGATCCCTTCATGGGCCTGCCCGCATTCAGGTCCGTCGAGATCTGGTCCGGCCTGGGCCTTACAGGCAACCTGCTGCGCCAGGCCGGTGCGTTGACGACGCGCATGTACAATGCTTTTATTGAGCATGATTGCACCATCCTGGAGATCAATCCCCTGGTGGTAACAGAAGATGAAAAGATGATGGCTGTTGACTCGGTTTTAAGCATCGATGAAGGCGCTCTCTACCGCCAGCCGCAGTTGAAAGGAATGTTCCAGGCCGGCAGCGATCGCGCCTGGCGCCCCCTGACCGAACTGGAGAAGCACCTGGTGGCAGTGAACGAAAAGGAAGCCTACCGGGGCACAGCCCGCTACACAGAACTGGATGGGGGAGATATCGGTTTCATGTGCGGCGGCGGCGGCGCCAGCCTGCTGCTTATGGATGCCCTGATCAGGGCGGGCGGCCGCCCGGCCAATTACAGCGAGGTTGGGGGCAATCCTACAGAGAGCAAGGTCTACGGCTTATGCAAGGGGATTCTCTCCAAAAAAGGGGTAAAGGGTCTCTTCCTCGCCCATAACATTACCAGCAATACCCAGATCAATGTAATGGCCCGGGGTGTGGTGCGCGCTTTAAAAGAGCTGGGGATCGATCCTGCTGCTTATCCTGTGGTGATCAGGGAAGCGGGCACCTTTGATGCCGAAGGAAAAAAGATCTTTGAAGACTTCGGCATTGAGTATCATGGCGATGATATCACCCTGACCCAGGCCGCCAACAAGATGGTAGAAGAAATGCGCCGGGTCTATCCGGACTACGATCAGTGGGGTGATCAGTAATGGCTATTCTGGTGGATCGACATTCACGGGTGGTTATCCAGGGCATTACAGGGCGTGAAGCAACCATGGTCACCGGGCTGATGCTCAAGTACGGTACGCCTGTAATAGCCGGGGTGACCCCGGGGCGGGGCGGGCAGGAGGTTGAAGGTGTCCCGGTATACGACACCATGAAAGCAGCTGCTCTATCCCATGATCTGAATACAAGCATTGTCTATGTCCCCCCGGCGGCGGTTCTCGATGCCGTTATGGAAGCGGTGGAAAATGAGATCAAGACAATTCTCATTGTTACAGAGAATATCCCCCAGATGGATGTGGTCAAAATTTTGAAATTGACCCGGGATCAGGGGGTCCGGGTCGTGGGGCCCAACTCGGTGGGGATCATCAGTCCAGGCGAGAAATGCAAACTTGGCGCCATCGGGGGTGACAATACAGAGCGCTGTTTTGTCCCCGGCTGCGTGGGAGTCATCTCCCGCAGCGGCGGGATGACTGCTGAGAGCTCCTGGATGGTGAAGCGGGCCGGTTACGGTGTGAGCACCAGCGTGAGCATCGGCGGCGACGCCCTCATCGGATCACCCCCGAAGGATTTGCTGGATCTGTTCCAGGAGGACTCCGGGACCGAAGCCGTGGTCATGTATTCCGAGCCCGGAACAGGGTTTGAAGAAGAGGTGGCCGATCATATCGCCTCGGGCGGATTTACAAAGCCTCTTATCGTTTACGTCTCCGGTCGTTTTACAGAAAACCTGCCTGAAGGGACCGTATTTGGCCATGCTGCGGCGATCATTGAAGGGAGCAGCGGACGTCCCACGGGCAAGATGCAGCGCCTCTCCGAAGCAGGCGCTCACATTGCCGAGGAATTCGACGACGTCATCACCCTGCTGCAAAACACCCTGGGCTGACCCCACCTGTCATAGGGACAGGGACTTTGGCAGGTCAGAGATATCGGGAGATCGCTCTCCTCCTCTCTTAAAGGGCACTACGGGGCGGGTATGTGCCAGGAGGCTTATTTAAAGATCAAGTAATCAACCGGGTAAATTTTGACTCCCTTAGATGGATCAGGATGCCGGTTCTTCCGGTTTGGGGATCTATGTGCCTGACCTTATTTCAAGGGATTTTATCCAGCCGCGTTGAATAGTAAGGCATGATCAACCTTAACTCTGACAACCGGCTTTTTGCGCACATTCCGGAAAACCTTTTTTCTGTTTTCACGGGACCGCTGAAAGAGCTGCATGCAGATCTGCTGTTTCTGGTTTACGATCTGTACCAGCGCAGCATCTATACACTGCCCAAGGAAACAATTATCGATCTATTTTGTGAATATCTCGATACGGCTGCTGTTGGCGAATGGCCGGAAGAGGAGTATGATCCCGAAACCGGTGAGCGCGAATCTGACCGCAGCACTCGTGATCGGGCCAACCTTCTTTTTCGCAAGCTTGATGAGATGGGATGGCTGGAGCAGGAGCAGCATCCTGATTACAGTTTTCGGGTGTCGCTGCCTGATCACGCTCAGGCTCTCCTGGATACCCTGGATAAGATACGCAAGGGTTACCGCATGGAGTACCGCGGGCGGATCCTCGGCATCTACCAGAATCTAACGGGTGAAGAAGGGCTCTCCCATATTGCTCTGCAACAGGCCCATGAAGCTACCTGCGAGCTCGTCGGCGGCTTGAGAAGCCTTAGCCACAGCATCAAAAAGTATACCGCAGAGCTGCTCGAGGCGAAGGCTCCGCGCGATGTGCTGAGTCATATTTTTGATCAGTATTTTAGCGAAGTGCTTGGAGAGCAATATTACCGCCTGAAAACATCGGAGCATATTTCCAAGTACCGCACCGGGATCATCATGCGGGTGAAACAGTGGCAGGCAAACCGCCCGGCTATCGCCGAACAGGCCCGGTTGATGGTGGAGGAAAAGCAGGCGCTGGACAACCTTCAAGCGGAGAATTTAATCTACGACCGGTTGGAATATATCGAGGATTCATTTAACAGCATGGATGAGATCATCGAAGAGATCGACAGGCGCAATGTCCAGTATGCTCGTGCTGCAGTGGAGAAGCTGCGCTTCCAGCTCCGGCATGGCAAAGGGAGCGAGCAGTCGCTGCGGCATGCTCTGCGCTATCTTTCATCAGAAGCGAGGCGCAGCGGTGAGCGTGAGGAGGTGGTTGATAGCGTGGGCCGCCTCATCAGGCTTTTCCCCCAGCGGGTCGTGGATGATCTGAGCTTCAAGACTCCGGCCCGGCGCCGGCAGGAGCATATTCCGGAGCCGCTGCGCCTGCAGGAAATCTCCAGTCAGACCCGCCGGAACAAGCTCGCCCATTTCAGCCGGCGGGTCCGGGAGGAGATTACTGTTGAAGAGATCAACCGTTACGTGGCGGAGCTGCTGGCGGGGGAAAAGGAGCTTCCTTTGAGCAAGGCGCCGCTTTACAGCAAAGAGCAGTGGATCCGATTGATCTATATCATCCTGTACAGCCCTTCACGCAGGGCAGAATATTTGCTGGCGGGAGAGCGGGGGAAGACAGTGGCTTTGCGCAGGGGATCTATCGAGGTGCCCGCCCTGATTCTACAGCGAAAGGAGCCCTAAAAATGGCTCGCTTTGAAGAGCTGTACGAGCAGCTGAACGATAAAGAGAAGGCTCTTTTCAGCGAGACGGTGAATCGTCTTCTGGCGAAGACATTCCTTGTTTTTGAGCGGGAAGAAGATCGCAGCGCCTACCGTTTTGCTGAAAGGCACCTGACGCTGTTTCAGCAGTACCTGGCCCTGGCGCGCTGGGATCTGTTCCAAGACCGCCAGCTGGCGGTGTTTCAGCTCTACAATCGTGATGAGCGTAACCGGCGCAGCTTTTCGCTCCAGGAGACGATTTTTCTGTTTATCCTCCGGCTCCTTTATGATAGCAAGAGACGGGAGCTGCGCCTTACCGAGCATGTCTATGTAACGGGGCAGGAGATCCAGGAGAAATATCTGGCCCTTGGAATCCGGCAGCGGCTGCCGGCGCGTGAAGATATGCAGCGCATCCTGCGTCTCTTCAGCAGTTTTTCCCTGCTGGATTTGAAAAGAGGCCACTGGAGGGATCCCGAAGCGCTCTACCTTCTCTATCCCTCGCTGCTGCTGGTATTGAATATTGCCGATCTTGAATCTCTGGGCGAATGGCTGAACGAGCAGGCAACCCGGTTCGGGGAGGATGGCGGCGAAGAGGATGAACTTGAATCCAATGAGTGATCCTGCCTGGCAGCTCCAATTTCTTTCCCTCACTGGAAAACAGGTGCAAAAACCTGCTTCGGGCCGCCGCCTCGGGTATGCGCCGGGCTCCTTTGGGGGGAAAGATAATTTTGCCTTCCCCGCAACATCAGGTGGTGTGTTTAAGTGCGTTTGCTGACAAAAATAAAACTGATCAACTGGCATTTTTTCACCAATGAAACCATTCCCGTTGATGGCAGCACACTGATCACGGGTGACAACGGCGCCGGTAAATCAACGCTTATCGATGCCCTGCAACTGGTGATCGTGGCCGACTTGAGAAAAATTCGCTTTAACTCGTCGGCCTTTGAGGATCGCACCACCCGGGACCTGCGCAGTTACCTGCGGGGGAAAACAGGGGCAGAGGGTGAGGCAGCTTTCCTGCGCAGCGAGAATTTTTCCAGCTATATTGTGCTGGAGATCACCCGGACCACCAGCGGCAAGTCCTACCTTATCGGGGTGGTCTGCGACTACTACCATGCTACCGGCGAGGAGGATCACGTATTCTTCAGGGTAGACGAGGAGCCGCTGTGCGATGAACTTTTCTTCAAGGAGCCGTCCCTGCCGTACAGCCGGCGGGAATTTTTCGACCACCTGAAAGCCAGGGGGATGAAGCACCAGAATTATCGCAATGATCTTGGGTGCTACATCAGTGATCTAAGGCAGCTTTTCGGCGGGGCCAAGGAATCATTTTTTTCTCTGTTCAGCAAGGGGATATCCTTCTCCCCCATCACTGATCTGCGCCGTTTTGTGCATGATTACATCCTCGAAGAGAAGGTTATCGATGTAGAGACCATGCGGGACTACTTCGAAAAATTCCGTGAAGTTGAGCGGATCATCGGTGATACCAGAAGGGAGATCGCCGCGCTTGAGCAGATCGAGGAGGGCTATGAAGAAATTGAAAAATTGCGCCGGCAGCTGAACCTGGGCGGCTACATGGTGCAGCGGGCCGGCTGGGAGCTGGAGGAGAACCGGGCCGGGCAGAAAGAGGAGGAAAAAGAGAAAGCGGAGCAGGCGATAAAAGCGCTGGCGGCGCGAATTGAACGGGACAGGGCGCAGCGGCAATCCCTGGAAGAGGGGATCACCAGGTTGAGAGCGGAGATTGCTGAAAACGAATCATTTAAACGGGAAAGGGAACTGCAGCGAAGCCTTGAGGAGCTTGGTGATGAGCTGGCGCGGTTGGGCCGGTTGGAAAAGAATTTAAGCAACCAGTTCAAACAGGAGGCCGGCGAAGGGGCAGAGCTGCACCGGGTGATGCAGTATGTTGATGGGCCGCTGCTTCTCAGCCAACCGCTGCCGGCGGCGGTGGAAAGATGGATTGCTGCGACCGGTGCACCGGAAAGGGATTATCCTGAAGATTGGGAAAAACTTGCCGCGGGGTGGCAGAAGGCCATGGAGTGGCTATTTCTGTTGAAAAACAGCCTTGAAGAAGAAGCCCGGGGGCTCCGTGAGCAGATCACCTGTCTCAAGGAGGATCTGCGCGGCCTCTCAAAAAACCAGATTCTCGGCCGCGAGTCACCCACCATGCGGCTGAAGCAGCTCCTTGAGCGGGAGCTGCTCACCCTGGCCGGGGAGCCGATCCCTGTTCATATCTTTTGCGAGGTTCTGGAGATCCGCGATCCGGACTGGCGAGATGCCGTCGAAGGATGCCTCCATCCCCAAAAATTCGATCTCCTGATCCCCCCGGGCCACTTTGACGCAGCGCTGGACCTTTTCCGGCGGGAGAAACCCAGCTCAAACCTGGAGGATGTAGGCCTGGTGAATACCGTAGGCCTGCTTGAAGAAGCGCAGCCGCCGTGCGCGCAAAGTCTGGCTGCGGAGATCACTGCAGAGGTTGATTATGCAGAAGCTTACGCCGCCCGGTTGCTGGGCACCGTGATCAAGTGCCGCTCGGCCAGCGAGCTCAAGGAGCACGAGTCAGCCGTTACGCCGGAAGGGTTGCTGTACCGGGACCACAGCCTCAGGCAGATTCCCCGGGCACATTTTGAACTCCCCTATATCGGCAAGGAGGCAGTCCGTTTTCAGCTGGCCCGTAAAAAAGGTGAGCTCCAGGAGGCGGAGCGTTTGCTGTCGGAGGCGGAGCAGCGGATTGCCGCCGCCGCATCTGCAGGCCACCTGGTTCTTGATAAAAGAGATCGTTACCGCGCCTGGTCGCAGACAGTGGAACAGCTGCAGGCCAGGCCGGGGCTGGAAGAGAAGCAGGCTGCGCAGCAGAGGGAGCTGCTCTCGCTCGACTTCAGTGAGCTGGAAGAGCTGAAAAGGACGCTGGCCCGGCGGGAGGAATCGCTGAGGAGCCTGAAGGAGAAGCTTGAACAGGCTATTGATGAGCGGGGCGGGTTAAGGGTGAAGATTGCCGACCTGGACAGTGCTGTTGAGGAGTTGCGGCAGGCGGCGGAGGCGAAAAGGCAAACCTGTGGAGCGTACCTGGAGGCCCTGCCGGCAGCGCTGCAGGAGGAATGCGCCCAAAAGTGGAAACGCGAGGCAGCACGGAAAAATCCGGCTGAACTGCATCAGAATTATACCAGCAGCAATGAGGGGGCCCGGACCCGAATCGATAAGCGCCGGCCGGCACTGGTCCAGCTACGCACCGAGTTCGTGTTCAGCTTTCACTTTTCGGGTGATCCATCAGCAGAGGATAATGAGGCTTTCCGGCAGCGGCTGCAGCTCCTGGTAGAGAGCCATCTGCAGGATTACGAGACCCGGGCGCGGGAAGCGCGGGAGCAGGCGGAGCAGAGTTTCCAGGAGAACTTTGTTGCCCGGCTGGGGGAATTCATCAAGCTAGCCCGTGAGGAGATCAAGGAGCTGAACCGCGCGCTGCAGGATATGCGCTTCGGTACCGATGCCTACCGCTTCAGCCTGACCCCGAGCCAGGATACCCGGCGCTATTATGAAATGATCATGGACACAGGCGTGTACCAGGGTTCCATTTTCCGGGAAACCTTTTTCCAAAAGCACGGAGATACGATTACCGATCTTTTCAACGAGATCACCCGCGAGGGGGACGATTTTCCGGTAAATGTGCAGGCGCTGACCGACTACCGCTCCTACCTCGATTTTGATATTATCATCACCGATACACACAATCACAAGAGCTATTTCTCAAAGGTGGCCCGCGATAAATCCGGCGGTGAGACGCAGGTTCCATTTTACGTGGCCATTCTGGCCTCTTTTTACCAGGCCTATCAGCTCTACCGGAAAAGCGACACACTGCGCCTCGTTGTCTTTGACGAAGCTTTCAACCGCATGGATGCCGACCGCATCGAGGAAGCCGTTGCCTTCATGAAAAATCTTGGGTTCCAGGCGGTGATTGTCGCACCTACCGGCCGGATCCAGCTCATCGTTCCTTACATGAACACCAACCTTATCGTCATGCGCGACGGTTTCAACAGCTTTATTGAGCGGGTCAGCCGGAAGGATCTGGATGGATGGAGCTAAGCGCTATACAAAAAAAAGTGCTTCATGCACTGCTGGATCGCTACGAACGGCGCCGGGATTATGGCCGAAGCGAAAAAAACAGACGCCGGGTTTTGCTGCCCGTTAATAAGAAAGGTTTTCCCGACTATTTTCACGTTAGCGACAGCAGTTTTCGCCTCATGTTCAACGATGAGATGGAGGCACTGGAGCGCCGCGGCTGGGTGCAGCTGGACTGGGTTCGCTTCGACCGCGGCGGCACGCTGCAGCGGATTGCACTGGCGGAGCCATCCCTATCGGGGATATATGCGGCGTTGCACCGCATTCCCCGGAATGTGTTCTACCGGGAGGCGGCTCTTTTCCTTGCGGAATATGAAAAAGCGGCTCCGGAGGAACTGTTTAGTTTTTGCCGGGAGCTGGGCGAGCGCCTGGCCTTGCTGCAGCTGCTGCCTCCGCCGCTGAAGGCGGAGCAGCCGCAGCTTTTCCGTGAGCTGCTGCAGGGATTGCGTGCCCTCTTTGAGACCCGGGAAAAAGATACCGCCAGGCGGGTTTTGAGTGTGCAGCTCTACGGCAATTCTAAGCGGTGGGAACAGATTGAAAGGGGAATCCTTCAGCTGGCCAGGGATTTTTGTCTTCCTCCTGAAGAAGTAGGGCTCGATGACGCTGCCCTTCTGGCAGAGCGCGGGATTATTGACCACCCCAGTCATATTCTTTTAGCCGGTCCCCTGATTTTCACCACCTCTGCGGGGGTGGTTGACCTTACCTCCTTTTATCCCGACCTGGGGCTGCCGGTGGAGATGGCCCGCGACCTGGAGATCATCGAAAGCAAAGCCGCCGCTGTGATGACCATAGAAAACAAGACTTCCTTCTACCACTACCTGCGCGAAGGGCCGCCCGGGCACCTGGTGATTTACCTGGGCGGCTACCATAACCGCGGGCGCCGCCTTCTCCTGGAGAAACTTGCCGCCTTTTTTAAAAGTGAGGGCCGGGTGGTTCCCTTCTACCACTGGGGCGATCTCGATCTGGGTGGTTTTCAAATCTGGCGCCACCTGGAGGTAAAAACGGGGATTTCCTTTGAACCCCACTTGATGGATATTCCCACTTACCTGCGCTCTCTCCACCTGGGACAGCCATTGGACAAACCTTATCTGTCAAAACTCGCAGCTTTACTTGATGATCTCGCTTACGAGCCCTTTCATCCGCTTATCCGCCTCATGCTAGAGAAAAAAGTGCGCATCGAACAGGAAGCTGTCTCCCTTTAATGAATGGAGGGCCTTGGAGACCGGGTGTTTTTTCGCTTTGCTCAGGGTGACAAGCGGAGCCTGCGACAATAATTGGTGGTGAATCTTGGATAAAATAACAGTCCCTATATTACAACTTTCAACTTACCAGCATCCAGGAGCAACAGGGTTTCTTTTTACAAATCGCGAATTCTGTTTCTATAGTGGATCATTGATATTCTGAACCGGGTAAATTAAACAATAGACATAGCAATTGCTGAAGGGAGACTAACCGTTGGCACAGACCGTTCATGAAGAGATTGCCGCACACCTGGCGAGGGAACTCGGTATCAGGGAGGCCCAGGCGCTTAGTGCGGTCACCCTCCTTGACGATGGAAATACCATACCTTTTATTGCCCGTTACCGCAAAGAGGTTACAGGTGAACTTGATGAAGATCTCTTAAGGCGCCTTGATGACAGGCTTTGCTACCTGCGGAATCTGGAAGAGCGCCGGGGAGAGGTGCGGCAACTCATAGCGGCACAGGATAAGCTGACGCTTGAGATCGAACGGACCCTTGCCGCGGCACGTCGCCTGCAGGAGATAGAGGATATCTATCTGCCCTTCAGGCCGAAGCGGCGCACCCGTGCCGGCATTGCCCGGGAAAGAGGGCTGACCCCGCTGGCTGGCCTCATCCTGGAGCAGGCGCACGGTAAGCTGGATGAACTAGTTCCTCCGCTGCTCAGAGGGTTAGAAGTCGATGGTGTTGAAACTGCGCTTAAGGGTGCGCGCGATATTGTAGCGGAGAACCTGGCTGATGACCCTCGCATCAGGCAGCTGGTACGTGAAAAGGTATACCGGGAGGGGGTCATCTTTTCACAGGCGTCTGCGGGTCAATCTGCCGGTGTCTATGAGCAATACAGCGACTTTCACGAGGCGGTGGCAAAGATCCCTTCGCACCGTCTCCTGGCCATCAACCGGGGAGAGCGCGAGGGTTTCCTATCCGTAAAGCTGGAAATGCCTGCAGAAAGGTGTATTGCTGCCATGCTGCGGCTCTACCCGCCTGATCCCCAATCTTCCTTTGCGCCGTATCTCCAGGAGGCAGTTGAAGATTCTTACAGGCGCCTTGTCGCCCCGGCTATAGAACGGGAAATTCGCGTTTCACTTACCGAAAAGGCCGGGGAGCAGGCTATAAAAGTCTTTGCCGCCAACCTGAGGGCGTTGCTGTTGCAGCCGCCTGTTCGAGACAGGGTTGTCCTGGGCCTTGATCCAGGCTACCGCACCGGCTGCAAGGCGGCGGTGGTTGATGCGACCGGAAAAGTAGTGGCCACAGCCACGATCTATCCCCATCCTCCGCAACGGCGCTCCGCCGAAGCTGCGCAGATCATGGGCTCTTTAATTGAGCGCTACCATGTGGATATAATTGTTATCGGCAACGGCACTGCCTCGCGGGAAACAGAGGAATTTGTAGCCTCCCTGATTTCATCATTTACCCATACTCTCTCCTATGCCATCGTCAGCGAGGCAGGGGCTTCGGTCTATTCAGCTTCACCCCTGGCCCGTGAAGAGCTGCCCTGCCTGGATGTGAGTCTGCGTGGTGCAGTCTCCATCGCCCGTCGGATTCAGGATCCCCTGGCTGAACTGGTCAAGATCGAACCGAAATCAATGGGGGTGGGGCAGTATCAACACGATGTCAACCAGAGGCGGCTTGCCGCCGCTCTTGATGGCGTGGTGGAGTCCTGTGTCAACAGCATCGGAGTGGATCTGAATACCGCCTCTTCTTCCCTGCTGGCTCATGTGGCAGGAATCAAGCCTGCCGTGGCTAAAAACATAGTGGCTTACCGGGATCGTGAAGGGAAATTCCGTGCACGCTGCGAACTGCTTAATGTTTCCCGCCTTGGGAAGGCTACCTACACCCAGTGCGCCGGTTTTCTGCGTATTCCCGGCGGGGATAATTTTCTGGACAACACCTCTGTACATCCTGAATCATATCCGCTGGCCGAAAGAATTAACGCCCTGGCAAAAGAACTTCCTGGAGGACTGACCTCTCTTGACGCAGCTGCCCTGGCTGCTGAACTTGGGGCGGGGCTGCCTACGGTGAAGGATATCATTGACGCCCTTCTTCAGCCAGGACGCGACCCCCGCGATGAACTGCCGCCGCCGCTTTTCCGTGTGGAGATCAAAAAGCTGGCAGATCTTGCCGAAGGGATGATTCTCTCCGGAACGGTGCGCAATGTCGTCGATTTTGGTGCTTTTGTGGATATAGGGGTGGGCCGTGACGGGCTGCTCCACCGTTCAGCCCTGGATGACCGCCGCTTTCGCCATCCATCGGAGATCCTGTCCCCGGGCGATATTATCGAGGTGAATGTCATCGCAGTGGACCGGGAGCGCGAACGCATTTCCCTGGCTCTTGTTGCGGTGAAGTGAGCCCTAAAAAACCCCGCCCTACTCTATTGAAAGGATGTAGTAGTAGATGGGCTGGCCGCCGTATTTCAGCTCAACCTCAACGTGGGGATAAGTATTTTCCACCGCATTAGCAAGCGCTTCGGCTTCACTGCGTTGGATTCCTTTACCGTAAAGAACAGTAACCAGCTCGTCATCCTTATCCAGCATCAGAGAGATAAGATCAAGTGCAGTGGGGGCAAGCTCCTCTCCGGCGCTGCAAAGTCTCCCGTCGTAAAGCCCCAGGTAAGAGCCCCGGGAAACTTCATTACCCCCCACGGTGGTGTCTCTGATAGCATAAGTAACCTCTCCGGATTTAACCTGCTTCAGGCTTGCTTCCATGGCGTGAGTGTTATCATCAAAATCTGCTGCAGGGTTGAAGGCTACCAGGGCGGCAAGACCCTGGGCTATAGTGCGGGTGCCGATTACTGCCACCTCTTTAGCGCAAAGTTTCTGCACCTGCTGAGCGACCATCTGGATGTTTTTGTTATTCGGCAGGATTACCACCCTGTCGGTAGGGATCCGCTGCACAGCGTTAAAAAGATCCTCGACACGGGGATTCATTGTCTGGCCGCCGTAGACGATCTCATCAGCACCCAGGCTTAAAAATAGCTCCTTGACTCCCTCTCCGAAAGAGACGGCGATAATGCCGACATCCTCTTTTTCCTTCGGTTTTCTGAACCCTGCCAGAGTGATTACAGTTTCAATGGGTGCCTGCAAATTGAAAGCATGGTGGTGTTGATCTGCCATGTTGTCTATTTTAATATCATGCAGGGAGCCGTACGCCATACAGATGGAAAGGGTCCGGCCTGGATCTGCTGTATGCAGGTGCACTTTACAGATCTCTTCCTGGCCCACCACGAGCAGCGAATCTCCCAGCGGTTCCAGTTTTTCTTTAAGTTCAGCAACCGCCGGTGTGCCCCTGATGATCAACTCGGTGCAGTAAGGGTAGGGCAGGTCAACTGTCTCTCCGGCTGCAAATTGCACCTTGTCCCTGTTGCTTTTTTCTCCAGTCTCAATTTCTGCGGCTTCTTTACGGGTCAGGATTTCACCCTGGGCATGCTGTACGGCGAAAAGGCATCCTTCCAGGAATACAATCAGTCCCAGCCCTCCGGCATCGACAACGCCCGCCTCTTTTAATGCAGGCAGCATTTCAGTAGTCCTGGCCAGAGCCTCCCTGCCTCTTTCAATGGCATTCTTGATAATTTCGCAAAGATCGCTTCCGCTGCGCGCAGCGCTTCTGGCGCCGCGTGCAGTCTCCCGGGCTACCGTCAGGATAGTGCCCTCCACCGGTTTTGACACGGCTTTGTAGGCATAGACCACGCCATATTGAAAGGCCTTGCTTAGATCATTAGAATAGGCCACTTTTTTTCTCTGCAACCCCCGGGCGATCCCGCGCAAAAACTGAGAAAGGATCACTCCGGAATTACCACGGGCGCCCATTAGAGCGCTCGAGGCGGTCTCGATGGCGATTCCGCCCACAGAGTCGCCTTTGTAGACAAGTGCTGCCTCCGAAGCGGCAGCCAGGGTCATGCTCATGTTTGTTCCGGTGTCGCCATCAGGTACCGGGAAAACATTAAGTGCATTGATTGTTTCTTTTTCCCGATCAAAAAATAAGCTTGCCCCAACGATTATTTTTTGAAAATCTGCGGCATTGATCATAACATCTGCGTTTTTTTTTGTTCTTTCCGCCAATTCCGGGCCTCCTTCTTGGTGACTGTTCTATTCATACGTCCAAAAGCCCATACCGACCAGCCCAGGGCCTCCATGGGTGCTTAGAACGGGACCAAACTCTCTAATTTCCACCCGTGCATGAGGGGCCATCTCCAGGATCTTATTCTTAATCTCAACGGCATCATCAAACGCAGCGCAGTGGACTACAGCCACTTTTAAATGTTTGCCTTCCCGGGGCAGCTCAGCCAGCATCCGCTGGATCGCCTTTCGCCTGGTTCTCACTTTATCAAAAACCTCAATTTTACCATCTAAAAAATAAAGAAGAGGTTTTATCTGGAGCAGGGACCCGATCAGTGCCTGTGCTCCGCCGATGCGGCCGCCTTTTTTCAAATACTCAAGGGTGTCCGGAATAAAGAAAGAGCCAATTTCTTTAGTGGCCTGCTGCACCTTGGCGTTTATCTCATCGCGGTCCATACCCTCTTCAGCCCACTGTGCCGCCGCCAGGACCAGAAAGGCGAGGACGGCTGAAGTAGTCATCGAGTCGATAACTGTAATTCTATCGGGATCAACCATGAAGGATGCTCCCCTGGCGCTTTCATATGTGCCGCTTAATCCAGAAGAAAGGTGAATAGAGACAATCTCTTTTTCCCCTTCAAGGAGCCTTTTATATACTTCGACAAAAGCCCCTGCTGAAGGTTGCGAAGTAAAGGGCAACTTATCCGACCTGTCAACGCGAGCAAAGAATTCTGCAGTGTCAACAATTCCATCGTAAATAAAACCGTCATGGAAGTTCACCGTCAGTGGAACAACGGTAATACCGTAACGGTTGATCTCTTCCTCTGAGAGGTAGGCTGTTGAATCTGTTACCAGGGCGATCTTGTGCATTATCCAGCATCTCCCCTTTCCTTTGCTTTCAAGCCAAAGATCCTTCCGGGTTTATCCAAGGGTGTTTCTTTGATGTTGCTGTTGTTCGCTTTAAGTTGATCCAGTAGTATCATAGCTCCAACTATCGGAATAGTACGGGAAATCGCACCCCCTTATTGATGCTCCAACACCTTGGTGTTGCTGTGGTCTTTTATAGAAGAAATTACTGTTCCGGTGGGAGCTATTTTTCTCTGGGCATGCAGATGATCTCCTTAACGATCGTATCAAAAAAGTTGTTTGAATGAGCCGGGGTGATCACACAGGATGTATCGGCTCCCCTGCCGCTGCCGCCTATGGCCACGATCTCTTTGCCGTAAGGGATCAAACCGGCATCAAGGGCCATGACGCTGATCTCCACGCATACTTTTACCCCCTGACCAAACAACCGCAGGGCGGAAGCGATAATTTCCGAAGGATAAGCTCCCTGAAACCTGTATTGCAGAGCACGACCTACGCCGGCCAGGAGATGTGTAGTGGTAAGCACTTCCAGGCCTTTTTTCTTAAGAGCAGATCTTATTCTGGCAGGCATCTCATCTTCACCTGGCCCGGTAAAACCGATGTGATGGGTGACGCAGATGATTTTGAATTCTTTTCCCATCTCGTAAAGTTTTTCAGCTGTGGCGCCGCTGTTTGAAGCCACAACGATACTGTTAACTTCAAGCTCCTCTGCCCTTATCAGGGCGGCTTCAATAGTAGCCTCCGTGTTGGCAGGACCCTTTTCTTCCCAGTACATCAGCTGCACCTCCTCGAATGTCTACTGTTTTGTTACTTCATTCACTGTTAATGCTCTGTCTTTTTTTGCCGCCATCTTTATTCTTAACCATTTTAACATATAAAAGGGTTACTGCCTTATGAGTTTGCCCCTAGGAGTTGCACTAGCGGTTTTTAGCGTATCCCTATTGAAAAGTGATAGAAGACATGATATAAGTTAAATAGCGAATATTTTAACATAGACTAATCAAATAATTCAAGCAAATTACAATAAAGGGCATGTAGTAATTTTCGTCGATAGTAAAGCAAATTATAAATATAGTGGGGTTTCATCAATACTTAATGACAGGAGTAGCAGAGATGAATTGGAGAGAACTTTACAGGCAAAAACTCACCCCTGTTGAAGAAGCGGTCAAAGTTGTTTGCTCTGGGGATCGGGTGGCTTTTTCTCACTGTGCAGGGGAGCCTCTGACTTTGAGCAAGGCCCTGGTCGAAAGGGCGCCTTATCTCGAAAATGTGACAATTATTCATTTTCTCATGCTTGGCCCGAACGGGTTTTGTAATCCGGGCATGGAAAAACATTTTTCGCACATTTCACTTTTTACCGGAGCCTCTGCGCGTGATGCGGTCAACAGCGGAAAAGCTGATTTCATTCCCTGCTTCTTTGCTGAAGTGCCGCGTTTGTTCCGGGAGGGCTATCTACCTGTTGATAGAGCCTTTATTCATCTCAGCCCACCCGATGAACACGGTTTCATGAGCTTCGGCGTAGCGGTAGATTATACGAAAATTGCCGCCTCCGTTGCCCGGACCGTGGTTGCGGCGGTGAACCCCAGCATGCCCCGCACACTGGGTGATAGTTTTATCCATGTTTCCGAAGTTGACTATATCGTGGAGATCGAGGAGCCGGTGATTGAAGTGCCACTTCCTGAAATCGGGCCTGTCGAGGAATCCATCGGTCGGCATGTAGCCTCACTGATCGAAGACGGCGCTACGCTCCAGCTGGGCATTGGGGCCATCCCAGATGCCACTTTAAAATTTTTAACCAACAAAATAGATCTCGGCATTCATACGGAAATGTTTTCTGACGGAGTAGTTGACCTTGTCGAGGCGGGGGTCATAACTAATGAAGCAAAGTCGATCCACCGCGGCAAGCTCATCGCAACCTTTCTCATGGGAACGCGGCGGCTCTATGATTTTGTCCATGACAATCCTGCCGTGGAGATGCATACCGTTGATTATACCAATGACCCCTTCGTGATTGGACAGAACAGTAAAATTGTATCCATTAACAGCGCTATTCAGGTAGATCTCACCGGTCAGATCTGCGCTGATTCCATAGGTTTCACCCATTACAGCGGAGTTGGCGGCCAGGTCGACTTTGTCCGCGGTGCTGCCCGTTCACCCGGGGGGAAATCCATTATCGTACTCCCCTCAACTGCGATGGGTGGCCAGGTTTCGCGTATATCTGTAGCTCTCTCAGAAGGCGCCGGAGTAACCACCACGCGTAACGATATCCACTACGTAGTCACCGAGTACGGTATCGCTGATCTGCGGGGAAAAAGCTTTCGGCAGCGTGCCGAAGCCCTTATTACTATCGCTCATCCTGATTTTCGCTGTGAACTAAGCGAAGGGATCAAGGCCAAAAGGTCCATAGTTATTCCTGCAGCGGTTGCGGAAGAACCTGCACAACCCTGGCAGTACCGGGCGGCAGCCGGAGCGGGCATGCGCAGCTAACGCATTATTTACATCGTTGCCTGGCGGGTTAAATCCTCCATTCTCCTGGCATAAAACCTTACGGTTATGCCGGGCAAAAAGGAGGATTTCATTTTTCATGTAACACCCTCTTATCGGAACGGCAGGTTCTGTTAAACCACTCATCCATGGGGCAAACTATACTCCCCCGGGATTAGGGCAGGCTACTCTGTCCGATCCAAGTGGGGATTATCAACCCCAAGGGAGAGATCAAAAGCATGAAGGAGCTCTACGTGATCCTGGCTTTTCACGCTCACGAGTTGCTCTGGGACCTTCCGGAGAAGCTTCTTTCCTATCTGGAGGATGAGAACCCCATGAAGGGGACCATTCTCGACGAAAACTTCATTAAAAAAAGAAAAGAGGAGGGCCGCGATGTTTACACCCTGGGCATTCAACTGGGTGAGAAACTAAATGCGCCCATCTGTGTCGAATACAGCAATGAACTTCTGCAGCAAATCCAGGAAGTCGTCCCTGAGATATTTGACAGGATCAAAGTTGCATTTCAGGACGGTCGTCTCCACCCCATTTATGGTCATGCCCACCATACTCATGTTTCTCTGCTCAAGAAAGAGGAGGTTGCCCAGGAAATTGCCTGGAACATGCACTACCTGCACCACTACCTGGAAGTGCCCCATCCCAGGTACAAAGGCTACTTTTCCCCCGAAGCTTCCTACAGCAGTGACAGGATGGGGGGCGTTGCTGCAGCAAATATCGATTATGTTATCTTTCCCCATCTACAAGAAAAAAAGGTTCCCTTTGAGCTGACGGGGCCGGGCGATCACCTTTACAAGCCATTCTGGATAAAAAATCCGGGCCGGAGCATTCTAGCCTTTCCCCGCAATTTTCCCATCTCACAGGAAATCTGGCGGCCCATCACCCGAATGAAAAGAGATGAAGTCAAGAACCAGGGCTACAGGCTGGGCGATTACCCCGTTTTCTTTAATGAGTATTTAAGCGGCCAGGCTGAATCTTTTCCCATTAGTATGGAGGAGGGGGTGATGCTTTACCGCGAAGTTTTGCGCCAGGAATTGAAGCAGGCTCCCCCTGACGGAGTTCTTCTCTATATCCAGGATCTTGAACTCATGGATTTTGGCGATACAGCCATAGAGATAATAGCCCGGGCCTGGCAGAGCTTGCTCGCTGAAGACCGCGAGATTTACAATATCAATTTCATTACCCCGGATTACTATATCGATGAGATATTAAAAGTGGAGGGCTTTGAACAGCTTCCCGGGGTGACATTCAGGCAGATCTGCTGGGCTCCGGAGATCCGCCTGGTTTTGCGAGCGGACGGGCATTATCCTCCTCTCGGTGTGGATGGAGTGGGGCGCTATACAAAGGAAAAGAACGGGCTCTACGACAATCCGCTCATCTTCTGGGAAAATGGCAAGTATTTTTGCGGTATCTGCGACACCCTGGTGGATAATTTTAAAATAACGGTAAATATACCTGTGGATGCCGGAAGACTTAGCGAAACAGGATATGATCTGGCCCGCGAAGATCTCGACACGCAGATCATTCTTTACAGCCGCCTGATGAAAAGGGCCTGTAACTGGGGGTGGCGGCCTACGGAAGGCCGCCAGAAGCGGCCCTGTCTTGACGCCTACCTGCTCTGTGCAGCTTTGCTTAAAAAAATAAACTGCTGTCCTGATCTTTTCATCCTTTGCCACGAAGTGAAACTGCTTGACCCCAGGCATATTGCAGGCCTTGTAGAGACGCTCAAAGTCTTCGTTGACAGCAGGGTGAACTACCTGCGCTACGGTCTGGAGAAATACATGGCCCAAAAGGGCGGCGAGTTTTCCCAGGCATACAGAGCTATGGAGGAAGCGGAAAGGTGGCGGGCGGTGGCGGTGCATAAAGCAAGGGAACTTTACGGTGTCAATGATAACGAAAGGATGATTCCCATCACCAGGATGAAGCAGTTGCTCTCGCTAATGCAGGAGTATTGCCAGGCCCTATTCATGGCCACGGAATATCTGCAGAGAGTCTGGGGGGAGGTGCCCCATGTGGAGTTCATCGTCGACAAGATGTATGATTACCTTTATGGGCTCTATCCGCCGCTTTTCCCGGAGATGATCAACCGCATTGATGCCATGTCTGAAAGTGATGTGCAGCGATTTTTTGCCTCCCTGGATGCGGAGGAAGCCCGCGAACCGGCTTTCGCCCGCATCGAATAACCTGCCACCTGCCACAGGGACGGGGGGAATGGCAGGTAAAAGCTGACGCATTCACAGAGGGACCTTAACTCGCCATAGCTGCATTCGATTGTTCATTTATTACTCCAAACTGATCTGTTCATTCGTGTTGCTCCACATTAGCCTGCAACACCATCGTATTGCATGTTGCGCTCATTGGCTTGACCGCTATGGTTGACTTGTGCTATAAAATTACAGATGGGCTACTGTACCGTGGGATGGACAACCGGGTAAAAATGAGCAGAGCTGTTGCACTGTCGTGAGCCCAAAAGGATGAGATAGTGAACGTTTCCAGCAGTATAAAAAATAAAATATTGCAAAGATACCATGACCGTGTAAATAAACCCGGTCTATCTTTAAAGAGCACTGTGGATATTGATGATTATAATATCTTTACTGAAACGGGGCTCCCATCCCGGGGCCATTATGCGGACAATTTGCCCGATTGTCTCAGCAAAGGAATTAAGTGGGGGACAACCACTGAGTTTGATCGGTACGGCAAAAACCACTGTGCGTCGGTATCGATTTTCAATATCATTCAGTATTATGCCCACCTGCTAAAGTCCCCCGACCTGAATGGGCACACTCGCCTGGACACCTTTGAATCAATCTATAATCTGGCCGGCAAAGGGCCGACTATTCCTGTATCCTACAGGTCAGCTTTTGTAAATTCTATTATCCCCCATTACAAAGCATATGCAGGGGGCCGGGCTGTTTCATGGGATAATTATGTGGCTGCCATCCGTGATCAGCGCATGGTGTACCTGGTATTGTGGCCCTCACTTTTTAATGCCCATTATGTGAATGGAATTGGATTTCGTGAATATTATTCCGGGGAGAAATATGTGAGGATTGTTGACAATTGGAGAAAAACCACTGATAGATATTACCGCTGGGACGCTTCGATCTGCCGCTTTATGGGCTTTGTATATATCTCAAAGTAAAAAAGTGTAATTACAGCATTCTCGCAGCTTAAATTGTTGAAGCTGCTCATGGGTTGCCTCAGTCAGCACCGGCGCTTTGGAGGATCAGGAATTGTCCTGGTAAAAGGGAGAGTTCTTTTACTGCCGTCAACCTCAAATCAAATTCAAAAGCCATTTTCATCCGGCCTCCGTAACGCGGCTTTTCCGAATTGAAGATCTCTCTACCGGGCTGCCGGGGCACAGCCAGGGTGCGTGACCCCAGGTTGGCCAGAGCGGTGACTGTCTGACCACCGCCTTTGCGGGTGATTTCCACCAGCCCCGTTTTTGCCTCCACACTGACGGTTGTTCCCTTCTTTTCCGGCTTTAACGCCGGGTGCTCCCGGCGCAGGGCGATGAGGTCGCGGTAGTAGCTAAACAACTGCTCCTGGAGAGGCTGCCACTTCTCCCGGGGTGTCAATCTGGAAGCGTAAAATGTGGCTTCATCCTCGGGATCGGGAAGGTTTTCCCACTCAAAAGAGGCGAATTCCTTGCGTCTCCCCTTTGTCACCGCTTTTTTTAATTCAGGATCCTGATAATCGGTAAAGAAAAGGAAAGGGTTCTTTTCGCCGTACTCTTCACCCATAAAGAGCATGGGGATATAGGGTGCCATGAACAGCAATCCAGCTGCCGCCTTCAGATAGGGGAAGTCCACAAGCTGCGCCAGCCTATCGCCACGGGCCCGGTTGCCCACCTGATCATGGGTCTGGATAGCGGCGACAAAAGAGGAGCCTGGCGCCGTTGCTGCATCGCTGCCCCTTTTTTTCTTCCAGAACTGAGAGTACTCCCCCGTGTAAAGGTAGTTGCGATAGATTTTTTCAAGATCTTCAATCCTGCCGTAGTCCTGGTAATAACCTTTGTCTTCACCTGTGAGCACGGTGTGGACTGTATGGTGAAAGTCATCCATCCACTGGGCATCAAGCCCGTAACCGCCTTCTCCGGCCGACCTGATGAGCTGGACATCGTTGGCGTCGCTCTCGGCAATGATCACAATGCGGCGTCCAAGTTTCTTTTCAAGCTCCCGTGCTGTTGTAGCGATTTCCTCCAGAATATGGGGCCTGCTTTGATCTTTGATGGCATGGACGGCGTCGAGCCGCAACCCGTCAAAATGGTAGTGTTCAATCCAGTGTTGCACGCTCTGAAGGACCATCCGCCGTGCCGCTGCGCATCCGACATCATCAAAATTTACTGCTGCCCCCCAGGGTGTTTCATACTTGTCAGTAAAATAGGGCCCGAATTTGGCCAGGTAATTACCCTCGGGGCCGAAATGATTGTAGACGATATCGAGGATCACGGCGATCCCTTTACGGTGGCAGCAATTGATAAGGTATTTCAGTTCATCGGGGCTTCCATAGTTGTGGTTGACACTGAAGAGGTTTACTCCGTCGTAGCCCCAATTCCAGCGGCCGGGGGTCTGGGTGAGCGGCATTAGCTCCAGGGTGTTGATCCCCAGCTCCAACAGGTAGTCGAGTTTCTCTGCGACACCGGCAAAAGTTCCCTTATTTGTGAATGTGCCCGGGTGCAGCTCATAGATGAGTGCTCCTCCCCATTTAATTCCTTTCCATTCCCTGTCGCTCCAGCGGTAAGCCTCATGATCAACGACTTGTGAAAATCCCTGCACACCTCCGGGTTGGTAATGGCTGTAAGGATCGGGGAAGGCGCCTCCTCCCTGCCCTTTTAACAAAAATTTATAGTGCAGCTCCAGACCGCGCCCTTTTACAAAGGTGCGGTAGAGATTATCCTCTCCGGGTTCCATGGGTATCTCTTCAAAGCGTTCCCCTGATTTCAGCAGCAATGACACCCCGGCCCAACCGGCAGCATAAACAGAGAACTCCACTCTGTCTCTGGAGCGATCCGGAATAGAAGCTCCCAACCTTTCCATACTAAATAATATAACCATATCCCAAGGGTTAATGAGCGCGGCGGGGGAGGGAACCGGCTGGCAGCTCCAATTCAATATGAAAGGAAAGGGTTTTCTATGGAGGCAGTAAAAACGACACCTAAAAGATTTGCGGATTACCTTCCCTTTATTGACCCGGAGGTGGCTGAAGAGATTAGATGCCTGGCGGATGCTCTAAAAGGTAAAAGGATAGCCATGATCAATGCCACCGCTTTCGGAGGCGGGGTGGCGGAAAAACTGTGCGCCTTGTTACCGCTGCTAAAAGATCTGGGTCTACACCTGGACTGGTGGGTGCTTGAAGGCGGTCTTGACTTTTACCGGGTCACTAAGGCATTTCATAACCGCTTGCAGGGTCAGGAGGGCAATCTCACTGCTGCTGAAATTGAGACTTACCTGGAATATAATAGAATTAATGCAGCTTTCATGGAGAACTGGAATTATGATTTTGTGATTTGCCACGATCCCCAGCCGGCGGCTCTTATCGATTATCGCAGCAACATGCGCGACGGGGCCCGTTGGATCTGGCGCTGCCATATTGACAGCTCCGCTCCAAACTCCGAATACTGGGATTTTATCTATCGCTATATCCGCCAGTATGATGCTGTTATCTTTACCATGGCCGAGTATATCAAACAAGATGCAGAGGTCCCCCATCTCACCCTGATCTCCCCCTCCATCGATCCTTTGAGCTCCAAGAATGTACCTCTGGAGCGGGAGGATGCTGCGGCAATAACAGGCCGTTTTGGGGTCGAGAAGGAACGGCCCCTCATCGCACAGATTTCAAGATTTGATCCCTGGAAAGATCCTCTGGGTGTTATTGAGGTTTATAAAATGGTTAAGAAGGAATTCCCCAGCGTGCAGCTGGCCCTGGTCGGTTCTATGGCAGGCGATGATCCCGAAGGCTGGGATTACCTTTATCATACTCTCCGGCGGGCGGGCGAAGACTATGACATCAAGATTGTCACCAATTTCAACGGGATCACCAATTTGGAGGTTAATGCATTCCAGACTGCTGCAGACATCGTTCTGCAGAAATCGCTGCGAGAGGGTTTTGGTTTGACCGTGGCTGAGGCGCTCTGGAAGGGCACCCCGGTAATTGGGGGCAATGTGGGCGGAATAAGGTTGCAGATCGAAGATGGTGTAAATGGTTATCTTGTGGATACTGTTGAAGAATGTGCCCACAGGGTACTTAACCTTCTGCGAAATCCCTCGCTGGCGCATGATTTTGCTCTTTCCGGCAAGGAGAAGGTGAGGCGCGAATTTTTGGTCACCCGGAATGTCCTTGCTTACCTGCGCCTCCTGCACAAGCTCGATTGCTTACCCTGAATATCGCAATCGAGCCAGAACAAAAATTAAACCATATTAGGCATCAATGCAGATATGCATCTATGCAGATATGCCGCAGGGCAATCGCATAAAAGAAATCCGAAGAGCCAAAAAGCCCAATGATAAC
>CAYXKD010000011.1:0-47937 GCA_964464625.1 uncultured Syntrophomonadaceae bacterium | reverse complement strand
ACTGAACCAGCCCCTCCCCCACAATATTGATAAAAGCATCATCCATCGTCCCCTGAAGAACCTGGAAACCGCTGATGAATCCTCTGCATCTCTCCAGTACAGGCAGGGCCGCCATGGTATCTGTCAGTTGAACAATGTACTCCCCCGGGGCCGCCTGGAAGGAAAGCTGCAGCTCCTTCAGTGTCTGCCGCAGAAGCTCCTCATCTGATGCAAAGAGCCGCAGGGTATCTGAGGAGTAGCGTGTCTTCAGCGCTGCCGGCGAACCCTTGGCCACGATCCTGCCGCGGTCTATGACGATGACATAATCCGATCCCGCGGCCTCCTCCATGTAATGCGTTGTGAGAAAGAGGGTCATCCCGCTTTCGAGCTGCAGCCCCCTGATGGTATTCCAGATGCTTTTCCTGGTCTGCGGGTCAAGGCCCGTGGTGGGCTCGTCGAGAAAGAGTATCCGGGGTTTCTGAACCAGGGCGCGGGCAATATCGACCCTGCGCCTTTGCCCCCCGGACAGCTTGCCGTAAGGGCGGTTTGCAATTTCACCGAGTTCCGTCGCCAGAATAGCCTCATCCACAGCCTTTCTGATCGCTCTTCCATCAGAAGTGTACAGCCCCGCCCTGACGGTAAGGTTTTCGCAAACAGTAAGCAGATCATCAAGCACATGATCCTGAAACACGATTCCCGTGATCTCCCTTATTTCCTGGCTTTCCCGCCGCAGATCATAACCGCCGATGATACATTCACCGCTGTTGAAATCAAGTAGTGTACACAGAATATCTATGGTCGTCGACTTGCCCGCTCCATTGGGACCCAAAAAAGAGAAGATCTTTCCTCTTTCCACGTAGAAGCTGATATCATCCACGGCCAGCAGATCCCCGTAACTCTTTGTCAGATGTGAAACCTCGATCATCTTCTCCACACTTGTCCCCCCTGTTACAATTAGCTCCCCGGCCTGCTTACCCGGGCCTGTCACCATCCTGCTTTTCGGCATTATATTGCTTTACCAGATTCATGGTTCAATTTGACTGCACTATTTTCCTGCTGAATATAACATATTTTCGGCAAAGAGCTGCAATTGACCTTGATTCCATAATTTGTTATAATGATCCTGATTACGACGGAGGGATCACCGGCATGGAAGAGAAAAAGATCGCTCTTCAATCAATTCCCGGCCGTGATTAAAACCGGGATTGGAGCAGTTGGCGGTAAAATATAAACTGGACCTGCTGGTCCTGCTGGGAAGCTACGGAACGAAACATTTTCTTTCCGGACGGAGTGACATCGATATCGCCTTTATTTCCAGAAAAAAGCTTCAACCGGAGGAATATCTGCAGCTGATGGCGGATCTGGGCGCCCTTTTCCACCATGACCGGCTGGATCTGATCGATCTGCAGAAGGCTTCACCTCTTTTTAAGTTCGAGATTGCCAACAAGGGAAGGTTACTTATCCAAAGTAAAGAGGGTTTTTTTGAGCGGTACAGGCTTTACTGCCTGAGGTACTATTATGATACCGCCAAATTCCGCGCTATGAAGGCGGAATACTTTCGGGAAAAGTTGGGAGTGCTGCGGAATGAACAACCCTTATCGTGAAATTGTGCGCGAAAAACTCTCCGCCCTGCAGTCCTATTACAGTGAGCTTACGGAGTTGCAGCAGATCACCTTTAAGGAATACCAGTCTAACCGCCTTTACAAAAGAACGATCGAGAGGCTGCTGCGGAGAGTCTCCGATATTTTCACATTGACAGTTGAACCGGCGGCAGCATTTTCAAAGAAAAACCCCTAGCCCGGGCCAGTCCCACCGGAGGTGGGACTGTCGAAGAATTCCGCAGCCTCCTATCAGCCGGCGGGGATGCTTTCCGTGGCGCCGCTCTCCCATTTGCCGCAGCGGCTGCCCCAGCGGCCGGCAAGTTTACCGCTGATATAGAGCTCGCTGATCTCACAGCTGTTGGCGCAGCCGTCACAGATGAAGCCCTGGGGGCGGTATTCACTTTCAGCCACAGTGGAGGCGCCGCGAAAGACACTTTTCTTCACCGCTCCCTCCAGGAAACGCTGCCTTGCCAGCAGAGCAGCGCCGTAAGCGCCCATCACCTTAAAATGTTCGGGAATGACGAGATCCACTCCGAGCAGCTGCTCCAGGGCCCAGCGGATGCCGATGTTGGCGGCTACGCCGCCCTGAAAGAGAACAATAGGCTCTGCTTTGCGGTTGCGGGCCACGTTGGTCAGATAGTTTTTGGCCAGGGCCAGGCAGAGCCCGGCGATGAGATCTTCGCGGCGGTAGCCCAGCTGCTGCTTGTGGATGAGATCGGATTCGGCAAAAACACCGCAGCGGCCGGCAATGGCCACGGGACTCGTGGCACGGAGGGCGTAATCGCCGAGCTCTTCGATGGGGATATTCAACCGTGCCGCCTGATGGTCCAGGAAAGAGCCTGTGCCGGCGGCACAGACGGTGTTCATGTTGAATCCCACGGAGACACCGTTTTTCAAGTAGATGATCTTTGAATCCTGCCCGCCGATATCGATTACCGTCCGCACTTCCGGTTCAGCGGTCCGTGCCGCCAGGGCATGGGCTGTAATCTCGTTGACCACCGTGTCGGCACCCACGATCACCGCGGCCAGTTGTCTCCCTGAACCCGTTGTGCCGGCGGCCATGAGAGGTGTGGGGAAGTTCTGTGCTCCCGCGAAAGCCTGTCGAATTGCTTCGATGGGCCCCTCTTCGTTGCGACGGTACGAGGAGAAAAGAAGCCTGCCCTCCCTGTCAATAAGGGCAACTTTTGTGGTCAGGCTGCCTACATCTGCTCCTACAAAATAGATTGCAGTTCCCCTCCTTTTACCGCCCTTCTCTCTTCAAGAACATGGGCAAAAGATTCAAGCCGCGTTTTCAGTCCGGCCTGCCCTGTTTGTTCATTGACAATCACCGTCAACAAGGGGAGTTCAACATCGCGAGAAACCCGGGTCAGGATGCTCTGGGCGACAATTTCAGGCATGCAGGTAAATGGCCAGAGGTGTATAATGCCCTCAACGCCCTCGCGCGGCGCCAGTGCGGCCAGGCCGATGCTGTCGCGGCCGTGCCCGCCGACCTCTTCTTCCAGGTAGGGTTTTGCGGCGGCTCTGATGCGGTTATGGCGCAGGAGCAGGGCCGGGCTTTTCAGAACATTATGCCTCAGCCAGTTCATCACTGTGATCTCGCGCTCCACTTCGATACGGATATCGGGCATTGAGCCCAGGGTCCGGGCGAGTTCGTGGTTGACATATTCTTCAAATACAGCGTAGATCTCACCGATAAGTCTCACCTTTAACGGATTGATGTTTTCACCGCGAGGCAGAGCGGCGCAGCTTGCCCGGTAATCCCGGTAAAGGGCTCTCAGCGAGGAGAAGGAGGCTGCTTTGTTGATCCGCCCCATAAAACTGCGGAAAAGAGCATGGGCGCCGCCCCGCCTCTTTTCCCGGGCCTGCAACCGGTAGAAATGCGCCTCGGCCTTTTCGGCCAGGAGGGCCTTGTAAAAGGCCAGCAGGGCGCAGGCGATAATTTTCCTCCCTAAATTCGGGTTATATAGAGCACTCAATGCCTCCATGAACGGGCGGTAATTTTCCCGGAGCGGAAAGGGCGAATTCAGAGTCAGCATTTCAAAGTCATAACCGGCCCGCTTGAGCAGGATCTCCTGCAGCTCGGCATACCAGCCCAGACGGCAGCGCCCTTTACCACCCACCATGATGATGGTGTTTGCCCCGGCTTCCAGGCATTGGCGCATTTGTCCCATGGTCACGGCAAAGGGGTAGCAGATGAACTCAGGAGAAAGTTCCTCGCCCAGCTCTGCCGTTCGCCGGGTTACAGGCAGGGGCCCCACTGCATTGAGCAGCTCACCGCCGAATACAGTCGCCAGTGCCGCCCCCAGGTTCCCCATATTTGGAAAGCCGATCACTCTTTTTTCAGGAAGCGGTGCAATGATGGGCCGCTTCTGCGCTTTCTCTGCCATAACGGTATTCTGTCCCTGCGGACGATCCCGGACTGTATCGAGAAAGGCCTCCAGCCGTGTTACCAGACCCGCTTCACCGGTCTGTTCATCAACGGTCAGGATCAGGAAGGGGATCTCCTCTCTGGCAGCCTCCTCCTCCAGGAAGACCTCGATTACCGCCTCGGGGCCGCATTCGAAAGGCCCCAGCAGGACCAGGCTGTCCACCTGGCGGTTCCGCAACCAGCTGAGGGCACTGCCCACGATAGCCTGCTCGAAACTCCAGAGCGCCCTGCCATAAGGGGTTTTCTCCAGGCTCTTACGGATCTCTTTCGGGGAAAGCATCTCCGGAACAAGGACCGCGGCATGCTCGCGCAATCGTTCCACCACATTATGCGCGATATACTCGTAAAGGATATAGCTGTGTCCCACAACCCCGATCCGCAGATCTCTGTTCAGAGGAGCAGCAGACTGGTAGGGCTGCTTTCGCCTGAATCGCTTAATTCCGGCAAAACTCTCATAAGCCTCGGGAATGGTCAGCCGCCGCTCCACGGTAAAACGGTTAAAAAGGTTTTGTTCACGGATCGCCGCCTTAAAAGCCTGCAGGGCGTCGCCGCTGCTCCGGCCCAGCCGCCGTCCCGCTTCCAGAAATGAATTGAGCGTGGCCTTCTTGTTTTCCCGCCAGTTGATCCGCGGCGAAATTATTTTTTCGGGAGGCAGGTCAAGGCCGCAGCGCAGCATGGCCGGAAGGCCGATATGCTTGGGGCAGTAGTAGCTGTGTCGGTCCTTGCTCACCAGTGTGGGGACAAAAAGGTGATCCACCCCCCGCTCCAGCAGTTCCAGGCTGTGGGGAAAGGCCAGCTTTACGGAAACACAGGGCTCGTCTGTGGGGCAGACGGAAAGCCCTTCCAGGGTCCCGGATGTTGTTGGGCTGGAGATGACCACATGGCAGCCCAGCGACTCCAGGAATGTTTTGTAAAAAGGCAGGTAGTAATAGTAGGAGAGTGCCCGTGGTATCCCCACCCGCATTTTTCCGCCTCCATCGTTAAGGAAAACCCTAGCCTATTCTGACCAATTTCGATGAGAGCTATTCTACCTGTGGCACAGGAGTGACCTCCCCCCTGTGCCACTCCTGTTCGCTGCCGCGATGTTGCGCAAAGTGGATGGGTGTAATAAGATGAGGCTGTTCATGGAAAAGGAGGAAACATCATTGGCAGTAATTGTCCCTTTCAGAGGAGTGCGTTACAACGAAAAAGTCGCAGGCAAACTGGCGGATGTGATCGCTCCGCCCTATGACGTGATCACAGCTGAGGAGCAGGAGCAGCTCTACCTGCAAAATCCGTACAACCTTATTCGCCTGGAATACGGCAAAGGCTTTCCCGGGGAGCGGACCGGGGACAATCGTTACACCCGTGCCGCCGCAGATCTGGAGGCCTGGCTGCAGGAAAGAGCGCTCCTTTTGGAGCAGCAGCGCTCTTTTTATATCTACAGGCAGAGCTTTGCAGTCCGGGGGCGCACTTTACATCGCACCGGGCTCATCGCCGCCCTGAAACTGGAGCCTTATTCCAGCAGGGTGGTCCTCCCCCATGAGGATACCCTGGCTGCACCAAAAATAGACCGCATGGAGCTGCTGCGCAGCTGCCAGGCCAACTTCAGCCCCATCTTCGGCCTCTTCTCCGATCCAGAGGAGAACTTCGCCGGAATCTGCAGCCTGGTGCTGCAGAAAAAGCCTCTTTTTCACTTTGACGGCGGGGTCGATGAAACACATGCCCTCTGGGCGATACAGGGGCAGGAGACAGAAGCAGCGGCAGCTCTGCTGGCGCCCAAGCAGATTTTCATTGCCGACGGCCACCACCGTTACGACACCGCCCTTCAATATTCGCAGGAAGCCGGAGGCGACAGCAGCCCCGGCAGCAGATATGTTCTCGCAGTCCTGGTGCCGCTGGAAGACCCGGGCCTGGTGATTTTGCCCTTTCACCGTCTTCTGGCAGCTCTGCAGCCCCGACAGCTGGAGCTGCTATCCGCCAATGTGGAAAAACACTTCCATGTTCTGGAGCGCCCTCCGCTGAAAGAGATCCCAGCAGCAGCCTTTGCCGCTGAATTGGCCTTGCGGGGAAAAGAGGTTCCAGCCATAGGTATGCTGGAGCCGGGCAGAGCAATGCTGCTCACACCGAAAGAGAACACTGCCCCTGGTGAGCTCGATGTCTCTCTTTTAAAGCGCCTTCTTTTTGATCCGCTTTTTGCGGGCCATGCATCCGAGGGACATCTTGATTTTGTAATTGATGATGAGGAGGCGCGGAAAGCAGTGCTCGCAGGAGAGGCCCAGGCGGCCTTCCTGTTGAATCCAACGCCCATGGAGGCTGTTACTGAAAGGGCTCTGAAGGGAGAAAATATGCCCCAAAAATCAACCTGCTTCTACCCCAAGCTGCCCAGCGGTCTGGTGATCCACCATCTGGGGCTGAGCCACCGGTAGAATATCAGGCTAAGTGCCCCAACGGCTTTCCAGCACCTGGCATAGCTTTTTCCAGAGAAAAGGATTCTTTTTACGCAGCGCTACGGGGCGCCCCCTGTCGTTGACAAAAGCATGCTCTGTAGCGCCCCTGGCCAGAAGCTGTTCTCCGCAGCGCACCTCGTAAGTAAAGGAAATTCTTACGGCGCGCAAACTTTCCATCACAGTAATTATAGTGAGCTCATCATCGTAGCGTGCCGGATATTTATATTCACAGGAAGCTTTGATTGCCGGCAGAAAAAGGCCGCTCTTTTCCAGTTCGCGGTAAGTGATCCCCAGGGCGCGCAGCCACTCTGTCCGGCCAAGTTCGAACCAGATAAGATAGTTGGCGTAATAAACGATCCCCATGGCGTCGGTATCCTTGTAGCGGACCCTTGTTTTTGTCTCATTCCTGCGCATATAAGGTTACCTCCCCACCGGACAGGTAAGGCTGCAGTCCGGTTTACATTTATAGTACACTGGCTTTCCCCCGGTAGACTAGCCCCCTGGTACTGTCAACAGTGATGGCGTCTCCTGAGCTGATTAAAAGGGTGGCATTCTTCGCCCCCACAATAGCCGGTTTGCCCAGATGCAGAGCCAGTATGGCACCATGCGAGGTGAGCCCCTCCTCTTCGGTAACCACCGCCGCCGCTTTCTTCAGGGCCGGCAAAAATTCGCTGTCCACAGATCTGGTGACGATAATCTGCCCCTCCTCCACCTCCGGCAGTTCCGAAAGATCACTGATCACCACAGCTTTGCCGAACACCGCCTTCTTTCCAATTCCTGTTCCCATGACCATGATCTCGCCGACAGTCTCCACCCGCAGAAAATTGGTTGTCCCCGGGACGCCCACAGGCACCCCGGCGGTGATCACCACAAGATCCCCGTCACGGATCAACCCGGCATCTTTTGATGCCCCCATTGCCCTGATAAAAACCTCATCTGTTGTTTCAGAGGGAGGGCAGAGTAAGGGTGTCACCCCCCAGGTCACCTGGAGCCCCGCTGCCACATCGTAACGCGGGGTCACTGCGATGACAGGGGCCTTCGGCCTGTATTTAGAGACCATCCGGGCGGTGTGTCCTGATTCTGTGGGGGTTATAATTGCCGACGCGCCCAGTTCGCCGGCTACATTGCAGGTGGCATAGCTGATGGCATCGGTAACATTTTTCTCCACAGCAAGTCCGGATTCGAGGAGAATCCCTTCGAAGTTCAGCGCCTCTTCGGTACGGTGGCTAATCCGCGACATCGTCTTCACTGCCTCTACGGGGAAGGCGCCTACAGCTGTTTCACCGGAAAGCATCACTGCATCGGTACCGTCAAAGATGGCATTGGCTACATCGCTGGCTTCCGCCCTGGTAGGGCGGGGATTGTGGATCATGCTTTCAAGCATTTGGGTGGCGGTGATCACCGGTTTGCCGGCCCGGTTGCACAGGCGGATGATCTTTTTCTGAAGCAGGGGCACCTCTTCCGCAGGAATCTCCACCCCCAGATCGCCCCTTGCCACCATCACCCCGTCGGCAACGTTCAATATCTGCTCAAAGTTGTCCAGCCCGCTGTCGTTCTCGATCTTGGCGATCACCTTTGCTTCGCTGTGTTCTTCTTCGAGAAAACGGCGCAACTCAATAATATCATCGCAGTTGCGTGCAAAGGAGGCGGCAACAAAATGGGCACCCTTTTCCAGGGCAATTTTTAGATCAGCGCGATCAGCCTCACCCAGGGCAGGAAGTCTGATGACACTTCCAGGAAGGTTCAGACCTTTGTTGCTTTTCAGGATGCCGCCCTCCACCACCCGGCAGACAATCTCTTCACCGCAGATCTCTTCCACCCGAAGTGTAATCATACCGTCATCAATAAGGATGAGACGCCCTGGTACAAGATCCTGCGGAAGGCGGGGATAGGTCACAGAAACTTTCTTCTCCTCACAGGCCCCCGGTGCGGTTGTCAGAATAAATTTATCCCCTCCGACCAGGCATATCTCCTTTCCCTGCAGAGGGCCGGTGCGCACCTCGGGACCGCGGGTGTCAACAAGGATAGCCACAATCTTATTCAGCTGCCGGCTGATTTCCTTTACTGTAGAAAGCCTGCGCCAGTGATCTTCGCCCATTCCATGAGATAAGTTTAACCTGGCTACATCCATTCCCGCTTCAATGAGGGCAGCTATAACCTCCGGGTTTTCAGAAGCCGGACCGATAGTACATACAATTTTTGTGCGCCGCATCCAGACCAGGCCTCCTCATTCAGATTGGGACGCTGCGAGCGCAACAGCAGCTAAAGGGCCAGAATAAGAGACAGTTCGTAGAGATATTTTGGCAAATCTTTTTTCCTGGCAAAGGCGGCTGTCAATGGCACCGGAACGATTTCACCGCCCTTTATTGCGGTGAACACGCCCGTTACATCCTGCCGCAACAGCTCCACCGCCGCCGCTCCCATGCGGCTTCCCAGAAGCCGGTCTGTAGCGGAAGGGATGCCGCCGCGCTGAATGTGCCCCAGAACGGTGACCCTTGTCTCCAGCCCCGTCCTTTCCTGCACTATTTTTCCGACTTTGTAGGCACTTGCCGCTCCCTCAGCAACAAGTACCAGGCTGTGCGTTTTTCTACGGGCGATCCCCTCAAGGAGACGGCTGCAGATCTGATGGAGATCGGTCTCGATCTCGGGGATAACAATAGCCTCGGCTCCGCCGGCTATCCCCGCTGCCAGGGCAATAAATCCGCTTTCGCGCCCCATCACTTCAACTATAAATATACGCTCATGCGATGTGGCGGTGTCGCGGAGACGGTTTATGGCATCGAGTATGGTGTTCACAGCCGTATCAAAGCCGATAGTGCTGTCTGTTCCCGGTATATCGTTATCGATGGTGGCGGGAATAGCCAGGGTTTTTACCCCCAGTTCCTGAAGCGCCTGGGCGCCGCAGAATGACCCGCCGCCGCCAATAATCACCAGCGCCTCTATCCCCGCCTTCTCGAGGAGACGCACTGTTTTCTCCTGAAAAGCCTTATCCTTGAATTCCGGTGCGCGAGCCGTATGCAGCATGGTCCCACCGCGGTGAATGATACCCGATACAGAGCCCAGAGAAAAATTTTTCATCTTGCTTCCAGAGCACAGCCCGCTAAAGCCCCTTTCAATGCCGTATACCTCCATCTGGTGATAGATAGCGGTACGCACCACTGCCCTTATGGCTGCATTCATCCCCGGAGCATCACCGCCGCTGGTAAGAAGTGCAATCTTCTGAATGCTGATCACCTCTTTGATAGGGTGTTCCACTGTCCAGGTTTCAACTCTTCCAGCAGGAGGGAGCCGGGGCCCAGAAGCTCTTCAAGTGTTTCTAGAAAAGCCCGATCATCGGAAGCCCGGTAGCCTTCATCAAGCAAGATCGTTTTCTTCTCTCTTTCAAAATAAAGATAAACGGGCAGCTCTCCTTTGGCGGAACGCAGCAGCTTGCGCAACTTTACCAGGGCGGTCCGGTCAATAGAGGCTGCGATTTTGATGAAAAGCTGCCTTGTCTCGCGGGGCAGCGGAACCGCAGATTCGGCGATGATCTTTGCCTCTTCCTCCTCTTTTAGATCCACCTTCCCTTTTACCAGCAACGTACTGTCTTCCTGAAATATCTCGCCGCGCTTCTCATAAAGATTGCTGAACACTATGATCTCCACGCTGCCGCTAAGGTCTTCCAGCCTGACAAAAGCCATGGGCCTACCTTTTTTAGTGTAGATGGAGCGGACAGCAGTGACAATACCCCCCACGCTTACGGTGCTTCTGTCCCCGGCCTCTTTAAGCTCGGCACAGGGGGTCAGCTGATTCATCTTCTCCAGGAGAGGACTGTACTGCTCCAGGGGGTGGCCCGATATGTAGAGGCCCAGCATCTCTTTTTCCAGGGACAGCCTCTCTTTATCGCTGAATTCCTCAATGTCAGGGAGTCTGTCCTGCATAAGCTCTTCTTTGCTTTGCGAATCCAACAATGCAAACATGGTCATCTGCCCGTTTTGGCGCTCCCGCTGCATCACCTGGCCTCCGGCGATGCTCTCTTCCAGGCAGGCCAGGTATTGGGCCCGGTGTCCGCCCAGCCTGTCAAAAGCACCGCACTTGATAAGGCTCTCAACAGCCTTGCGATTACAAAGACGGCCGTCAACGCGCGCCGAAAAGTCGCGCAGTGAGAAAAAGGCCTTGGACTGGCGCGCTGTGAGTATGGATTCTATGCCTCCCGTGCCCACATTCTTGACGGCGGCAAGACCGAAGCGGATTCTTTTCTCATCTACAACGGTGAAGTTGATTTCGCTTTCATTGATATCGGGAGGGAGCACTTCGATATCCTGCCGCCTGCAGTCGGAAATATAGAGTGCCACTTTGTCGCTGTTGCCGCAGTAGCCGGTCATCAGCGCCGCCATAAATTCAACAGGGTAGTTGGCCTTCAGGTAGGCGGTCTGGTAGGCGATAAGGGCATAAGCGGCTGCATGGGATTTGTTAAAACCGTAAGAGGCAAATTTCAAGATAAGGTTATAAATTTCTTCGCCCAGCTTCCGGTTATAACCCTTCCGGATGCAGCCCTGAACAAAAATGTTCTGCTGCTGGTCAAGGATCTCCTTTTTTTTCTTGCCGATAGCCCGGCGCAGCAGGTCGGCCTGAGCCAGGGAAAAACCGGCCATGGTGGCGGCAATCTCCATGATCTGTTCCTGGTAAACGATAACGCCGTAGGTCTCTTTCAAGATAGGCTCCAGTACAGGGTGGGGGTAATTTATCGGTTCCCTACCGTGTTTGCTGTTGATAAAGACAGGTATCTGCTCCATGGGCCCGGGGCGGTACAGGGCAACCACGGCGACAATATCGGCAAATTTGTTTGGAACCAGTTCCCGAAGGACATTTCGCATTCCCGAACTTTCAAGCTGAAAAATACCGGTGGTTTCGCCCTGTGAAAGCAACTTGTAGGTGGCGGCATCATCTAGCGGAATCCTGTCCAGGGCGATTTCCTGCCCCTGGCGGCGGCGTACATGATCCAGCGTCTCTTCAATGATGGTCAGTGTTTTCAGTCCCAAAAAGTCCATCTTTAGAAGGCCTAGCTGCTCCAGCGTCCCCATGGGAAACTGGGTCATCACGGTATGATCATTTGTTTTCAGCAGGGGGATGTGGTTCACCAGCGGCTCGCGGGAAATAACCACTCCCGCGGCGTGGGTGGAGGCATGGCGGGGCAACCCCTCCACCGCCATCGATGTATCTATGAGCTGGCGGTAGCGCTCTTCCTCATGGTAGAGGGTCTTCAGCTCCTTGCTCTGCTCCAGGGCCCTGTTAATGGTCATGCCGATTTCATTGGGGATCATCTTGGCTACCCTGTCCACCTCACCGTAGGGGAAAGCCAGAGCCCTGCCCACATCACGCAGCGCCCCCCGGGCAGCCATGGTTCCAAAGGTGATGATCTGGGCCACCCTGTCAGCACCGTATTTCCCGGCCACATAGCTTAACACGCGGTCGCGTTTATCATCGGAGAAATCGATATCAATATCGGGCATGGAGACGCGCTCCGGATTGAGAAAACGTTCAAAAAGAAGGGCATTTTTAATAGGATCGATGTCGGTAATCCCCAGACAATAGGCTACCAGGCTGCCGGCGGCAGAGCCCCGACCCGGGCCCACCAGCACGCCGGCGCTGCGGGCATAGCAGATGAGATCCCAGACAATGAGAAAGTAGCTGGCGTAGCCCATCTGGTTGATTATTTTAAGCTCATAGACGAGACGCTGCTCAAGCTGGGTTGTAATTTCAGGGTAGCGATTCCGCAGCCCTTCCCGGCAAAGCTCTTCCAGGTAGGCGGAGGTTTCCTTCCCTTCAGGCACTTCGTATCCGGGCAGAAAAAGTTGATCAAATTGAAAATCAACGCTGCAGCGCCCGGCAATCCGCAGGGTGTTTTGCAGCGCCTCGGGATGGTCCCTGAAGAGCTCCTCCATTTCTAAGGCGCTCTTCAAATAAAATTCATCCGTTTCGAATTTCAGCCGGTCACTGTCGTGAACTGTCTTCCCGGTCTGAATGCAGAGCAGGACATCATGGACCGCGGCATCCTCGCGATAGAGATAATGTACATCATTTGTCGCCACCAGGCCCAGGCCTGTTTCGCGGGCGATACCCAGAAGACCCTGGTTTACCCCGGGCTGTTCCGGCAGGCGGTGATCCATAAGCTCCAGAAAAAAATTATCCGGGCCGAAGATATCCCGGTAACGGCCGGCCAGAGCGACGGCGGCTTTTTGATCTCCCCGCTCCAGCAGGGCGGGAATTTCCCCACCCAGACAGCCGCTTAAAGCAATAAGGCCTGCGGCATTTTCTGCCAGCAGCTGGTGATCCACACGGGGCTTGTAATAAAACCCCTCCAGGTAAGCGGCGGAAACTAGCTGCATCAGGTTGCGGTAACCTTCCTGGTTTTCTGCAAGGAGCACGAGGTGGTATTGATGGTCATCAAGCTTCGGTTCTTTTTGAAGGCGCGATCGCGGGGCTACATAAACCTCGCAGCCGATAAGCGGCTTGATACCGGCTTTAAGGGCCTCCTTGTAAAAGTCGACTACTCCGAACATGGCGCCATGGTCAGTGATAGCCACGGCGGGCATCTCCAGTTCCGCTGCCCGCCGGACCAGTTCCTTGATCCGGGCAGCTCCGTCCAGAAGGCTGTATTCAGTGTGGCAGTGCAGGTGGACAAAGCTCTGTTTCGACAATTTTTCACACTCCAGTAGCAACTCACTTCTACACTTTATTTCTACTTCCCGGCAAGTATCTCCTTTGAGAGGCATATTTATTTGCAGAAGGGATGATCTTCTTATGGGTCCAAACCGTTTTGCCGTCACCCTGCTGATAACCTTCTGTGTGGCCCTTGGAGTTAATCTGGGCGGCAGCCTCATGGGCTCTCTGGGAGCAATCCTTCTCCAGCGGCCCCCCCTGAAAACCATGCTGGAGCTCTCGGGAGAGTTAAAAATATGGGCCATTGCCGCCGCCCTTGGCGGAACTTTCGGGGTGATCAAAACTTTTGAAGCCGGTGTGATGGGTAAACATTTTTTCGACCTGCTCAAACAGCTATTAATTATCGGCAGCGCCTTTCTCGGCGCACACTCGGCCTCTCTAATCATCATGTCGCTGGGAGGTGAAGGTTGATCTCGCAGCGGCGCCGGAATACAGCCATATTTTTTCTGGGATTGCTCGCCGGTGCAATGCTGGTACACCTTATCCATGCCCGCCGCCTGGAGCAGCTTTACCGGGAGAAAGAGAGCCTGAAGGTGCAGCTTTTTGAAACCACGGACAAACTTACCAGGATGGAGGAGCTCTGGGCAGATAAACGGGAAGGGGGGATCGGCTCTGTTGATTTTGTGATCACGGGGGAGATGGAACCTTTTGTGGAGCTGGAGCTGCAGCGCCAGGTTCGTGAAATCACCTCGAGCCTGCCCGGTTCCCTTATCAGCGAGGTGCAGCCTCACCTGCTCGTCTCCCTGCTGCATCAGCGCAAGCTTACTGTGGAACAGAGAGATTACCTTGTCAGGGTGAACTGGGTGGTCATCGCCGCCGGAACCCTTTTCAATCTAAGTGTCTCACCCGCTCCCGAAGGTGGTTAAGAGAGGAGGCGCCGGCGGCAGGTGAGCGGCGCAGCTTCTTTCTCGAGCGCCGCCAGCGTGTCCGGATCCGGTTCAGCTGCAGCAGCAGCATCAGCTCCCGTCCAAAAGCGGCGGCCGAGATAAGGGCTGCCAGAAGCCAGAATGCAGCAAAAACAACCCCCATTGAGGTAGTTCCCCATGCCGGAAGAAAGTAAAGCCCCAGCGCCAGCAAAGCAAGCGCCGCAATGACCCCGCAAAAAGCGCTCATCTTATCCCCCCTTCCTTCATATATAATCGCAGCAGAGCTTCTTAATGCCTGATCTTCCTTTTTGGCATTGCACGTGTTAGAATTCAGAAAAGATACTGCGGGGCTGTATAATTTTACAAGAAAGGGGTTTACCATTGCTTAAAGATCGCGAGTGGCGTCTGGCTCTTAAATTCTCCCTCTCCTTTACAGCTGTTGCCGTTCTTATCTTCATGATAGTCAAGCTTGCACCGATTATCTCCATTCTCATCATTGCCATCTTTATTGTCTACCTGCTCCTGCCGCCTGTATCATTTTTGATTAGCCATAAATTCCCTCCGATTCTGGCTGCAGCCAGCGCTGTGATGGTCCTTCTTTTAGCGATGTTTCTTTTCTTCTACTTCCTTGTCCCCGGCTTGTTCAAGGAGCTTTCCGAGTTGACGAACTTTATCACAACAGAGCTGGTCGGTGAGTGGGCCGAATTTATTGAGACAATATCCGAGCTTGACATCCGTTTTAACCTGCAGCTGGCAGACAAGTTGAACGAATATCACAGCGCTTTTTCCAAGGATGCGCCTGTTTATTTACAACATCTGCTCAAATACCTGGCCAATTTCTCCATGGCATTTGTCTCCAAGGCCTGGGTTGGCCTTATGCTCATCTTCATTGTTTTTTACCTGGTCCAGGATCTGGAGAAAACAAAATCCAGCCTTACTCTCCTGGCGCCGCACATCTACCAAAAAGATGTGATCCATATCCTGGGTATAATCGATCAAAAAGTGGGCTCATACATCCGCGGTACGCTTCTAAAATCTTTATTTGTGGGAGTATTAACAGGTGGGGGTCTGGCAATTGCGGGGCTGCCTTTTGCCATAATGCTGGGCGCTCTTGCAGGTATCTTCAATATCGTCCTCTATATCGGGCCTGTCATGGCTGCGGTGCCGGGCCTTCTGCTCAGCCTGCTCCCGGGCACACCGAATTTTTTTCTTATCCTTGCCGCCTATGTTGCTCCTCAAATTCTGGATGCCTTTGTCTTCACTCCCGTATTCCTGGGCAAAGCCGTTGACTTGAGCCCTCTTACGGTGATCACGGTAATCCTCATCGGCGGCCAGCTGGCCGGTATCGCCGGTATCATCCTGGCTGTCCCCCTGAGCGCCATCCTGAAAGTGCTCCTTGTCGATTACTACCTGGCCAAGAAAAAACACGCCGAACCATAACCCCCGGACCCCCCTCCAGGCCCTCCGGGGGGGTCAGAACCCTCCGTGGGGTCAGGTCTTGAATTATCACTTTTTCTTTACACTCCGTGGGCCGGGTCTTGAATTATCACTTTATCTTTGCTGAAAGATGGAGTGGCTTTTATTAAACAGTAAATTGTCAAAGGCAAGGGTTCGCGTTAAATTCCTCATCTTTTGTTGCAATGTAAACTGTAAAACCCGACCTTTAAAGGCAACATTAATTCACAATCAGCCGCACCTTTTGTTAAAACCTTATAATTCAAGACCTGACCCCCGGCCCTGTTATGGATGCTCTATCTTTAAAGCAGCAGCCACAGCCTCGTTAAACACAGTTTTTAGTGGAACTTTAAAGAGTTCCGCCGCGGCGCAGCACTCCCTGTATTCGGGGGCTATCTGCAGGGGGGCCTCGCCTTTTCTGCTCCGGCCGATCTTCACGGCAATCTCACCAAAAGGTGTTTCCACCCTGATCATTTCCCGTGAAAGCACCCGCCGTAGGTCACAGCGCATACGCAGACCCAGCGTTGAAGCCTCCTGGAAGATAACTCTTGCGGCATCATCCCACTCCTCGCGGTGCGCCAGCACCGTCAGGAGTATGCCGGGCCTGCCGCCTTTCATGATGATGGGTGTTAAAAAAGCATCCAGCGCACCGGCATCCAGCAGTTTCTGGAGCAGGTAGGGGTAGATTTCGGGATTGAGATCATCAATGCTTGCCTCCATAACCACAACTTCATCGGGATTTCCCGGTCCTCCGGCATCCCCCGAAGGTTCTTTAGTCTCTCCAATGATGGCCCGTATCACATTGGGGAAACCGTAGTCCCTGGTGCCCATGCCGTAACCCACCCGCTGCACCGTCATCGCAGGAAAGGAAGAGAAGGAATGAGCCAGGGTTGCAGCCATTACAGCACCTGTAGGGGTGACCAGTTCCCCCTCAATGTCCAACTTGCGCGTGGGAATTCCCACAATCAGCTCCAGGGTTGCCGGGGCGGGAACGGGAATCAAGCCGTGCTCACACTGGACGGTCCCTGAGGTTATAGGCAGCGGGGAACAGATGATCCGAGCCACATTCAAACTCTCCAGAGCGATGATGCTGCCAACAATATCACAGATGGAATCAATAGCTCCGACTTCATGAAAATGAACATGCTCCGGGGTGGTTCCGTGCACCTTCGCTTCCGCCTCAGCCAATCGCCTGAAAACACTGCGGGCTTTTTCCTTGACGCTGTCATTTAATTCGCCTTTATCGATAAGGTCCAGGATATCCTGCAGGTGGCGGTGCGGCTGATCACCTGTGCTTGCGATGTGCACATAGGTGGCGGCAATACCATGGCTGCTGCTCCTCCCCGTTTCAATGGTATAGTCCTCTATTTCCAGGCTGGAAATACCTTTTTTTACTGCTTCCAAATCTGCCCCCACATCCAGCAAGGAGCCCAGTAGCATGTCTCCGGCAATACCTGCAAAACAATCAAGATAGAGTACCTTCATAGTTAGCTCCTTTCGGTGTCAACAATGGCATAAGCCAGTGAGGCGGCGCCGTAGCCGTTATCTATGTTGACCACGCCAACACCTGAGGCACAGCTGTTGAGCATGGCCAGCAAAGCAGAGAGTCCCCCAAAATTTGCCCCATAACCAACGCTGGTGGGTACCGCAATAATGGGCCTGCTGGTCAGCCCGCCAACAACACTGGCCAGGGCACCTTCCATCCCGGCGACAACGATGATCACAGTGGCCTGCCGCAACAAGGCGCAATGCTCCAGTAAACGATGAATCCCCGCCACGCCAACATCATAAAGCCTTGATACCCTTAATCCCATAGTCTCAGCTGACACTGCAGCCTCTTCCGCTACCGGCATATCCGCTGTTCCGGCGCTGACAACAAGGACGTCCCCTTTCTTTTCACCCTCTTCTCTGGAAGAGACAACTATACAGCGGGCAATCTGGTGGTAAACTGCCTCCGGGCATTTTTCTTTTACAGCCCCAAAGGCGTCGGGGCCCGCCCGGGTCCCCAGTACTATTTTTGATCTGGCAGCAAGCCTGGCAAAGATCTCCGCCACCTGTTCCACAGTTTTTCCCTGGCAGAAGACAACTTCCGGAAATCCGGTGCGCAGCTCCCGGTGATGATCCAGACGGGCATATTCCAAATTTTCGTAAGGCAGTTGTGCCAACTGCTCCAGCGCCTGTTCCACTGTTGTTTTTCCGGACAACAGGGATTCCAAGAGAATTTGCAGCTCCTTTTTGCCCAAGCGTCACCCTCCTCTTCTTATGTCAACATTCTTTTGCCATACTTCCAGGCCATTTTGCAGCAAATATGTGAAGATCGCAGCAGCTGTAAGATCTGCGGTGGTCCCCGGGTTTAGCTTGTTCCCTTCCGATCTCAGGTAGCTGTCAAGTTTCCAGAGCGCTTCCTTTCCTTCAGTTGACCGCATTGCCCCTGCCCTGATAACCTTTAAGGCTCTGCGGGAGACATCCTGTGCTACCTGCATATTATTTTTCCTGGCAATCAAAGTGTCCGGTACCTCTGCCAGGATGGTCAGATATGTTTGCACCACTGCTTCAGAAAAAGTGTATCCCTCTTTCAAAAAGGATCCCAGAGATGGAGAACCCAGATCAAAGGTAATGGAAAAACCGGTCACATACTCCCGGGCCACTGTGTCCCTCTCCCGGGCCAGGCTCATCGATTCTAAAAGAGTTATATCAACGTTATCAACTGCCACGTCATAGTCCGGTGCCTCGCCCAAACCTCCCGGAGATGCCTGGCGTATGGCCCTGTATGCATCCCGGGCATCATCGATGGTCAGGGAGTCCAGCACCCTTTTCACTGACCGGCGCAGTTCACCTCTCCCATAAGCCCCGGCCAGCGGTGTAAAAAGCAGGATCATACCCAGGTTGGTGTTCTGCCTCACCACCCGCCGGGTGGCCTGAACTGCCCTCCTGATGGTAACCCCCACGGGATTGAGATGTGCCTCTTCCATATGACGCCCGATCATAACCGCACTCATCAAAAAATCACCAAGCGTGGTGTCGGCAAAATCGAAGCAGCGGTTCACATTGCCCGGTTTGGGAGCAATTACCTCAAGCATTGAAGCGGCCTGTGCGGCCCTGCCCACATCTGCCCTCTCCAGGAATTTATTCTGCATAATCCCTTTCCTCCCGGGTGTAGCTAACAATATATTTTGCCAGTTCATCGGCAATATCCAGATCTGTAACTTTTTGCAGCCCTCTCCACCCGGGGACACTGTTAGCCTCGATCACATGGGAAAAACCGTCGCGATCCACAAGGAGATCCACTCCCAGATATTGCGCACCCAGTGCAGAGGCTGTCTTGAGGCAGAGTCTCTCCTGTTCGGGTGAAAGCGCGAAGGGCGCGGCAGTCCCCCCCCTGCTGATATTTGTCTTCCAGTTATCGGAAAATCGTTTCATAGCTGCAACAACCCGTGCACCGATGACAAATGCCCTTATGTCCCAGTTATCATGCTCTATATACTCCTGGATATAGTAAACATAACGGCAGGCCTGCCAGGCCCTAAAAACCCTGTGAGCGGTATCCTCGTCGGAAATCCGCACCATGCCCAGTCCCAACGAGCCGAAAAGGGGCTTGACGATTACATCCCCCATCGCCTTATAAGCAGCCATTGCTTCGTCAAAACGTTCCGTCACTATAGTCCGCGGTGTGGAAACACCGTGGTCTTCAAGCAGGGCTGATGTGTAATATTTATTAACTGTTTTTTCAATGCAGTCTGCTCTATTGATCACTGTAACCCCGTCATTTTCCAGGCGGTGTAAAAGATCAACCCTGAAGATAACCTGTTCCAAAGAGCCCCCGGGGAGAGAGCGCACCACCACCGCATCGAAATCATCAAGGGGGACAGTTGATAACCCCTCAGTACAGGAGACGTAGGGCCGTTTGCCTATGGAGGCGCATATATGCCTGGGAAGAGCAAAGGCAGCTTTTATATCCAGCTCCTCCAGGGCTGCAGCCAGTTTTGCCGCATGCCAGCATGTGCGGTTACCGATAATGGCGATACGCATACCTCTTATCCACTCTTTCCAAAAATAGCCGTGAGTAAATCCTTGTTCAATTCGCCGGCATGGTACAGACGCCCGCTCCTTATATTGTTGATAAAGACCTCGGCAGGGCTGAAGAGCAAAGGATCGATGGAGTAGAAGTCACCGCACTCCTGAAAGAGATCGTAAAAGTGTTTGCCATAATCACGGGAGCTGTTGGAGGGAATCTGCTCCAAAATCTTCTCGATCTCTTTGTCTGCACAATCTGCCATGTACCAGACGCGGCCACCGTAAAGAACACAGTCATTGGTCACTCCGATGGCCTCAAGGTCGCTCTCTTTTACCGGAGCCAATGGACAAGTCCCCAACCCCGATATGATCTTTTTAATATTAAAACCCAGTTCAGCCAGCTTGTGCAGGCCCGTTTCCACCACGCGAGCGGCTATCTGCAAGGAGCCGGCAATGCTGGCAGTTCTGGCAGCTAACAGGTAAAGTTCCCTCCCCGGCACTCCGCATCTTCCCGCTATATAGTCCGCCGCTTCCACACCGGGAAGTTTCCCTGTTTCCATGGTCAGAACAGCACAGGAAGCATCATCCTCATAGCCAAGTTCCTGCATTAGCTCTTCGGCACCGTATTTGATCCGGGCCGGGCCTGAGCCCATGGCAGAGTACTTTCCTGCCTGCACAGCCCACCCCGCATACTGGCACCCCATGCAGCCCACAGCCGGCAGATCAAGATAAACTTTAATTCCGGGCATAAAGAGATCTCCCAGAGTAAGCGGTTCCAATTCACAATTTCCCAAACCGCCCATGCAGACCCTGGCAAAGAACAGCCCGGCGGTAATGCCCCCCGGGGCATTAACTCCGCAATCCACAACAGTGGTGCCATTATCCAGGGTGTGCACCGCAATATTTAGATCATCTTTGCATTCGATCATCGTTAAAACGATATCTTTCGCTTTTTCATTGGGGTTTAATTTTGGCTTTGACAAATCATTATTTCCCCTTTCCCCTGAACTGCCTGATCACCTGCAAAGCGCCTGCAGGTGATATTTTCATGAAGGCCGGGAACAGTGACTCCCCTCTCTTTCAGGTATTTAACAAAGATATTGACAAATACCGGTTCATAAAGAGAGGTCTTACGAAAAGTTGGCATCATGTCGGGCTCCCTGGTAAGAAGCACTGTTCCTCTTTTCATTTCAGCCCCTGTTCTGCGCCCTGCCGAGCCGCCAACAATCACAGTCCCGGCGATCATATTCCCCGCTGTGAAATCCCCCGCATCCCCCATTACGATGATGAGGCCGCGCCGCATCAAGCGGCCCGTCATATCAGCGGCAGATCCCCCGATGATGATCATACCACCGGTCATGCCGGATTTATTCCCCCAATAAGCGCTTCCGGTAAAGTTGCCGGCATCTCCCTGCACCCGGATCTGACCTCCGGACATCTGGGCCCCTGTCCAGTCGCCGCTGCTCCCTTCAACGACAATGATGCCGCCGGTCATAAGCGAACCAAGATGGACACCGGCATCCCCATGCACAATAAGAAGCCCTCCCCCCATTCCCTGCCCGATGCGCTTCACCCGGGAGAGGTTTCCATACAGTTCAAGGCAGATATCCTCATGGGGAAGATTCAGATCCGCTGGAAGGTCCGGTGGCCCTCCGGTAACCTCGACCTTGAAAATTTCACCTGTCTGTTTTTTAGCTTTGCCATACCATATTTCGCAAGACTTAATCTCATCTATGCTCATATCCGCCAGCCTCAGCGGATTCAAAGCCTCCACTTCCAGCGGGACTGCCAAATCTTGCTCCAATGTTAATTTAACTGTTTTCATAGCGCTCGCTCCAAAATATCGGTCAAATGAATTTTGTATTTCCCCAGATTCCCCCCATAATTGCCTGCAGATATTTTCACGATACCGGGCCCGCAGGCCGCTTCGATCCCTCTGCGCATGGCTTCCTCAACATCTTCCAGGTCAAGGCCGTCAATGACAATCTCCAGCACGCAGCCCACAGTATCTTCAAGGGAGGATTGGACCTGCCCTTTGATGGTGGGACAATATGGGGTGTTCGTTGATGCTGTAAGAAACTTATACCTGGAGCCAACTTTGCTTCCACTGCGCACGATCCCCCCCGGGAAGGGGAGGGCGACTCCTTTTATTCCCGTCATGGCCCTCACTGCAGTTTCGGCAGCTTCCAGGGTTCGGCGAAGATCCTCCCCCAGAATGAGAAAATTACCTCCGCCCACCGATTTTTTAACCCCGAATGATTCCTCCAGGATAAACTCGCCCTCCATCACCGGGATGCGCCAGAAGCGCCTGCCCTCCACCACTTTGCTGATCTGGAAGCCGTCCCCAAAAAAGCGAATCTTTCCTCCCACCTCCAACCTCTCCGTCACAGGCAGGCCATTGTAGCAGGCAGATGTGGGCGCAGTCATAATCCCCTGCCCCACACGTTTAATCAATTGCTTCTCCAGATCACTTTTGGACATGCCGAAAAAGAGAACGGCAACACCGGGCCTGCCATCGGGTGTATCTTCTACTTCACCTTCAATCCCCGCCTCACATCCGCAGCCGATCACCGAGGTGGCAAACCCGGTCACCACCCTGGCAGTCGTCATCGCCCACTCCGGAGTGATGGCAGTGATAATGATACGGGTGCCATACATTTGAAAGGCTTCAGCAAAAGTATCTTCAATGGCTACTCCATTTATGAACATGATACCACCTCGTCAAGGGGGAGATACTCGGCATCCACCGGGTAGTTGGACATGGATATGGTGTATAGACGCTGAAATTCTCCGGCAATTCGCTCCGGCAGATCACTGCTCCAGGGAGCATCGACATAATGAGTCGCCCCGAAGATATGCTTAACTATTTCTCCGCTGCGGGCTACAAGTTTGCCCCCTTTGAAGACATAGGCCGGACGGGCAAACATCTCTTCCTTATCGTCCAGTAGCCGGTATATGGCAATGTCTGCATCTGCACCTGCTCCCAGATGCCCTTTGTTTTTTAATCCCAGGACCCTGGCCGGCCCCGCCCTTGTGATCACGGCGATCTCGCCAAGGGTATATTCCCGTTTAATTCCTGCCAGGTTCGTATAGGAGGGTGTTCTTTTATTTAACCGGGAAAGAATCTCTTCCCGGTAGCTCCTGTCCATCAGCAGTTTTATTACCCGGGGGTAAGCGGTAAAAGGGCCGGCATTGGGGTGATCCGTAGTCAAAAAGAGCTGCCAGGGATTATCCACTATGAGCAAAAGTTCAAGGCCGGTAGCCCATTGCACCGAGTTGGCCAGGCTGCTCTTTTTAAAAGACATGGGAACAACGCCGGAGCCCGTCTCCATCTCTACATCTGTATTGCCCCATTTGGAGCCGCTCATGAGGTGCAGCTGGTGCTGAAGCGCACCATCAGCGGTCATGGTGGTGACAGGGCCAAAAACAACCTGCCCAACATCCGCTGTTATCTCTGGATGCTTATTCAGATAACCGGCTATCTCGGGAGCCTGGGAAAGGAGGCGCCCCTTTTTGCTGGCCCCATAGCTGTGAAATTGCAAATGCGTCAGGTGCATCCTCTGGCCCTCGATCTCTTTCATCGTTTCCAGCGTGGTCTGAAAATTCCCGGGCTGTCCCAGATTATTGCAATGGATGTGGATGGGATGGGGCAGGCCCATCTCCTCATTGGCCCGCACCAGCCAGGAGATGATCTCTCTGGGGGTGACATTATAATCCCTGATATCATCATCCAGCGTGATAGCGTTGCCGCCCCATTTCCAGTTGGCCACCCCGCCGGGGTTGACAACCTTGACAGCATATCCCTTTGCGGCCCAGAGCAGCCAGGCCATGTACTCCTTTAGACCCTGGAGGTCTCGATTCCTGATGGCCTGTAACACAAAATGATTGTTTCCCATCAACACGAAACAACCCTTGTCCAGCATGGGTATGTCATTCAGCTCTTCATGCACATGCCTGGCCTCCAGAGGAGGCGCCGCCGCTTCGAAAGCTGTTGTATAACCCATCCTGGCATACCTGTAGCCGGTAGTGAAGGTTGTTGGAACCACGCGGCCGCAACCGGCCCTGGTTACATCTGTCCTCGCCTCAGTCCCAACATAATGATCTTCCGGGCACATCTGTCGACCCACATTTACCTTGGGTCCGGCGATGTGACTGTGAATATCCACACCGCCGGGCATCACAATCATGCCCCGGGCATCTATAAGTTCTGCTCCCCGGAGAGGCCCCTCCACAATGTGTTTGTCCTGAACATAGATGGTCTTTACTTCGCCCTCTATACCCTGGGCCGGGTCATATACCCTGCCGTTAATTATCTTGTACAAGAGAGGATCCCCTCCTTTAGCATATCCAGCACCTGTTCATCAGGAAGATGGGGAGAATGGAGCAGCTTTTTCAAGCGCAAGGGCACATTGTCAAGTCTGTATGCTGTTCCTGCAGCTGAAATCCCCGCTTCAGCCACAGGTATGACCACATCTGCCATCTCGCTGGTACAGTTCTCCGCACTGTCCAGCATCACTACAGGTATTCTACGCAGATGCTCTGCAGCAACAGCGGGGAAGTGAGCAGAGGGATCGGATGCGATAATCAAAGCGGCATCAACCTCACCTCTTGCCAGAAGGTCTACTGCTGTAAATTCCCCGGGATTATAACGGGGATAACCCCTGCTGAAGTTAACAGCAAAAGGAAATCCCGTCTGCCAGCTTAAAACCTGCTCCACACCGGCTACGTTTCCATGCCCCCGCAGGGGAATCATGGCAAACCTGGTGATTCTGTTTAGATCACGCACCAGGGCTATGGCATTGCGCACATTATTAAACTTCCCCCTGGTCATGGTCAGACCCATGCCAAAAAAGAAAACACCGTATTGTGCATTTTTCATTGCTTCAAGCAGCTCTTTCCAGCTCTCTATCCCCACACCCCCCGCTTCCTCCACCGCCAGGGACTCCCCTGCGAGCAGCGCCCTCAGCACAGAGATGCATTCATAATCGCAGCCTTGCCTCAGCTGGATAAAGGTGTCGGCAACTCTTGCCGGTTGTGTTTCCCTCACATCCACTATTACAATTTTGCGTCCCTTCTTCCCCTCTGGTATATACATTCCTTTGGGATTCACCGCATAGCGCTCCATGTGACGAAGATGGGCTTCTGCCGGATTGCAGCCCCAGAATATTATCAGGTCAGCCCTGTTTTTCACCTCTCCCAGGGTGCAGGTGGGCAGGCCCACCATCTGGCGGGCCATTGATCCCGGCCCATGGCAGACAGAGGCGGTGCTGTCCAGATTGGCCCCGGTGATCTCGGCAATCTCCACCGCTTTCTTTTGCGCCTCACAGGTGGTGCTGCTCAGTCCGTAAATCAGGGGGTTCTTTGCGCTGCTTAAAATAGCAGCCGCAGCTGCAACGGCTTCAGCGAGGGAACAATCCTCTCCATCCACACGGCAGCGGGCCGGTTCCACCGGTGACAAAAGCCTGTTCCTGCCAATAACACAAGCCCTGGAAACCCTGGTGATCTTGTTTTCCTCCACGGTTACCTCCAGATCATCGCAGAGACAACCGCAAAAATTACATACAACATCTTCTAGCTTTTCCACTTCCCCATCCCTTTTCTATTTTCGGAGTACTCTAACCGGAGCTTTTTTTATAAAGGCAGGACCTCTACAGGTAAACCCTTGTAATCAGGCATGCCTGTACCCCCTGTATCATAACCGATCAATTTGTTGGCCAGGGGACCCAGGGGGATGAAGATCATACCCTGCATAAGACCGGCATCAGCTCTCGCAACACCGTTCATCGAACCGTAGCCGCTTTTCACAAGCACCTGATCCCCTTCATTCAGTTTCAGCAGATCCATATCGGCGGGCGCCAGATCGACCTGCGCAACCTCACGGAGGTAATCTTCTCCCAGTTTACCTTTAACCAGGCCGATCCCCTGTTTGCGCGTCCGCCCGGTAATCAGTATCATTTTCATGACATTCACCTTCCGGTTTCTTTATCCCTGTTTCAATGGGGCATAGATGCTTTCTCATGATACGGGAGATCCTTTCCAGTTCATGCAAACATGCCGCACTGCTCTCTCCACGGGCAACAGCGGTGGCCACGGGACTTCCCGCTGAAATAATCTCTCCGGGAAAAGGCAGATCACGCAGCCCCAGTTGATACATCTGACGCGCCCAGTCCCGCTCGCTTCTCAGGCGGCCTTCCTGCATCGTTCTGACCCTTACCCTGGAACCTGTATAGATCACCTTTTTCCCCCAGACAGCGCCCCACTGCCTGCTGCTCTGCTTTACGGGCATCTGCTCCGCCACTTTCTCTACTTCCTGCCACTTACCTTTAGCCGCCAGCAGGTGCAGTTCAAAAAGAGAAACCCCGTAAGCCATTTCCAAAAGTTCCATAGACGCCGAGTACCTGGGATTGACCTCGATTACCCAACAGTTCTCACCATCAAAAATGAAGTCCACACCATTCAAGCCCTTCAATTCAAAGGCAGTGGTAAGCCGCCGGGCAATCCCCTCCACAGTTTCACGAAGGGGTTCGCGCTCCTTCACCTCCAGAGGAAAGAGGTTGCCCACATAGCCAAAATCTCTTTCCTTACAAAAGCCGGTGCCCGCAAGCTGCTCGGAGATTCCCAAAACCAGGGAACTGCTGCCATCTGCTACAAAAGTGAAAGAACACTGCCGCCCCGAAATATACTCCTGGCAAATGCTCCCTTCCGGAATAGCCTCACCCGGCTTTTTCAGCCTGACCCCGCGCCCGCCGCCGCTTTTCAGCGGCTTGATGATCCAATGTCTTTCGCATTCAGCAGCGCCGGAGTCGGAATAATAGGCTTTGGGAACATGATATCCGGCGCTGCATAAAACCTTATAAAGAACAGCGGGGTCGCGCACACCCTCAAGAGAGTGAGGACTGTTTCCCAGAAGCAGGCCGCCCTCCTTCAAGAGAGCCCTTAAAAGATCAGGTCTGTTCTCAAACCCCGAGCCGTATACCAGATGGTCCCAGGCCCCCTGCCGCGCCAGGAAAATGCCCCATTCTGTAATGCATTCCATGTTTATCCTCTCCCCCGCAGGGAAACCCGGCAGGGGGCGGCGCGGGCTATAAACAGGGCAGAGCAGGGCATGATCCAGGTCGCCAAAAAAGTCCACCGAAATAAATGAGCAGCCGGTGCGTGCAGCTGACTCTGCCAGCGGGCGCGTATTAAAGCCGATGAGCAGCAGCTTCACATTTACCTACCACAGATTTCACAGGCTATTTTATAGATCTCCTTAAAATCCAGCACCAGATCATTTTTCGTGAAGAGGCTGGCTACGGCCCGGTACTGCACTTTCATTTTGGTATTGCCAATACCGATGGGTCCGAAAACTATTTTCCCTTCCCGCTCCTTGCCGTCATCGGTTACCTTAAGCCCCTCCGCCCCCGCAGGTTCAACAGCATTTATATCAGCCAGCACCTCCAGCTGGGGAAGGGCGCTCCAGATCTCTTTTTTGATAAGCCGGACCCCTGGCTTGCCGGTACAGAAAGCAATAGCGGCACCATCCAGCGCTTTTTTACAGCTGTCATCATCATTTACTTCCAGGGGTTGGACATTGACCCCGTATTTATCTTTGATATGGTTGCATACTTCTTCAGCCCTGGATAGTTTCCGGGAAGTGAGATAGGTATTGAGCCCTTCTTCTGCCAGCAGGATAGCTGCTCTCACTCCCACGGGCCCTGTTCCGGCCAGCACAACAGCCTTCTTTCCCACAGGTTCCTTTACTGCAGTCATGATTTTAGCTACTCCTGTTGCTGCAGTGGTGTTACTCCCATTGGCATCGAACATCACCGAAACACGCAAAGGGCCAAAAAAGGTGCTTAATGTACGCTCAAAGATCTCTTCCGCCTTAACAACATCGGTGCCGCCGATAAAAACAGCGGAGTTTTTAAGCTCCTCTCCACCCCTGGTAAACATGGCCCCGTAAACAAGATCCTGCACTTCATCAGGGGTTACACCGCCGTAGGGGATAATAATGTCGGCTCCCGCATCGTAAGCAGCAATCTGGTCAAAAACGCTTGCCTTGGGACCTGATTCCAGGTGAATTAATATTTTTTTCATTAAAGCCTTCCTCCCTTATATATGATATTTTCCGGCTGTCAGACGCTCCCGGTAACCACGGCGCCTTTATTATCGGCAGCGGCAATGAGAACAGAGCCTCCACCAAGATCCTCCAGTGCACTCTCCATCTTATCTTTCAGTTTTTTGGCGGCAGCCTTACCCTCCACAAAAGCATAAATTGAAGGGCCCCAGGAACTTTGGCTTGCCGCAAGAACCCCCTCTTTAAGGCAGAATTCCACCAGCCTGTATGACACCGGTGAGGAGAAATACCCTCCCTGGACAGGGGCAAAATATCTGCCTATGATTTCCTGAATTTCCGATAAAGCCTCCCCAAAAGCCTGCGCTTCATGCTCAAGCAATGAAGGCAGCAGTTTCATTAATAGAAGACGGCAGATCCTGCCGCTATCTTCATCGGACATGGGGGAAAGTTTTTTAAAAGCCCTGGTTTCAGTTTTCCCATCAAGGCCGCATTGTTTGGCGGGAATGGTAATCACCGCAAACCAGTCCTCGGGAAAGTCATATCTGAAAAGCACCGGAGGCGGCGCCACACCCCTTTGCAAGGAGGAAAGAGATTCCACTTTGAGTCCACCGTCAACGATAAATCCCCCCGAAGCATAGGCGGTGGAACCGATAGCAGAACGGCTTTCTCCCCTGCTCATGATCCGGGCCAGTTCAGTCAGAGGTACTTTTAAACCATAAAAGCGGGCCAGCCCATCCGCCAAAGCCAGACGTAGTTGAGTGCCCGAGCCCAATCCGATATGCGCTGGAATTGTATCTGTAACCCGCACACGGACCCCCGGCTCCAACTGGAAGTGCCTGTGAAACCTCTCTATTAGCTCCTGAAGCTGTTTTACACCGGCTCCCTCCAACACAAGGCCCTTCTCCGGATATATTGCCAGTTTGACATTTGGTTTTTGAATAGCTACGCCGAGTCCCCCGAATTTGCGTCCGAGAGAACCGCTTAGATCCAACAGCCCTAAATGTAAGCGGGCTGGAGTTCGGACCTGGATAGGCATTGGCACGTCCCTCCTCAAGAATGACGGCTAATTTCATGCTGGAGATACTCCTCCACCATTGCAAAAGCCCTTTTCTCTCGTTCTCCACCCGTCTTTTCAACCAGTCCTTTGAAATGATTGACACTCTTAACAATTCTGTCCGCATCAAGGTAATCCAGGCGGCTGGCCAGGATAGTTGCTTCCAGGACAGCAAAACTTGCCCGGCAGAACCCCATAAAATAACGTCTGTTGCTGCGGGCCAGGAGCTCCACGCTCACTTCGGCGGGATCCCCGTCACCCTGAAAATCCATCACTTTGAATTCATAGCAGGTAGTGGCATCTTTTAAAAGAGGAGCCTGCACAGATGTGGCAGGAAGATGGGGAGGCACAGCAGAGTAAAGTGCTGTCTCCACGAACAGCAGGACATCGTCAACCAGGTTCACCACACCCACACCCTGCCTTTGGAGATTGCCATAGGTACAAGAGCTTTTAAAGGGTCTCAGCAAACCCTTCTCTTTAGACAGCGGCATAAAACCCATGGGGGCAAAATTTGGTTCACCGCCCGAATTGACAGTGGAGACTATCGTCTCAATAATCATTTAGATACCCCCATCTGAGTTCACTGTCCTGAAGATAGCCCTTGCCCAATTTTATCGCCAGTTCGGCCTTTCCCAGCTCGCGGCCCAGGTAAAATGCATGTGCAGGGTCATTGACCTCCAGTTTTTCAAAAAGGCTATCCGCTTCTTTTCCGCATAAGAAAAGGTGCAAATTAAAAATGTAAATATAGTTCTCATCAGTAAAAATGCGATAATTTCTATCTTTAAGCAGAGATTGCATCTCCCTGAGCTCAGCTTCTGTATAGGGAGAGAGACGGGGATCTTTGACTGTCAAAAGAGAATAGTCAAGGTGCTTGGGAAGCAATCCTGATTCCTTTGCCTTATGCATGAGCTGCCTGGCAATGCTAATCTCCTTCACCGCACCCCTCGCTCTGGCACTGCACTCTGTAGTAAGTAGATAATCGATTTTCAGCTCCGTGGCCATTCCCACCAGCAGTGCATTGATTCCTGTAGTATCGGCATCGGTCAGCTCTGTCACATTACCCGTTCCCATCAACACCGGAGCCCGGGGATATTTCTCCCTGACCTTGATATAACGGTCTATCCCCTCCACAAAACCGAAAAGCAGTGGCGGCAGGATAGGGTCGATGATAACTTTCTTTCCCAGAGCCAATAGTTTCTCCACGTTTGTAAAGAGAGACCCCAGGTCACGATCATCATCAGGAATTACCACCATCGGGCAATCGAGAACAGCGGCAACCTCCATGTTGGAAGAGTTGATACTAAGCACCATATCCGCCCCCGCCTCAACAGCAGCCAAAATATCGCCGGGCCTCATGCTGTCAATACTGACCATGTGCCCCGCCTCCTTCAAGGCATACACTGCCTCTTTAAGGTGCTTGAAATCCCCCTGAATGTCTGTGCCCACATCGATGATATCGGCTCCATTATCTCTATAGTAGCGGGCGCGCTTTAATATTTCACTTACAGTCATCTGGGGAGCTTCTACAATTTCCGCCAGTATCTTAAGCCCGGGCTCTGTTGTAACCTGTGCAATTTCACTGCGGCCAAAAAATTGGGGAATTTCTTTGAGATCTTTTGGCCCTTTGATCACCCGGCACCCGCAGGCCTTCTCAATTACATCGAGGGGCCCCTTGCAGAAACCGGGGATGACCAGCACCTCTTCTTCAACACCGTTAAGGTGCCTGGCAATAAAATCTGTATTCATTAAGGCGGCAACGGTTATCCCCAGGGGTTCAATTCTGTACCCCCCCTCGAGGTCCAGCGGCTCCACTGTCCGCTCCAGGGCCCTGTGCGCCAGTCTTCCAGTTACAAAAAGGTATTTAGGCATTTTTCAAGTTCCCACATGTTTTTTACTACAGTAATACCGGCAAAGGATTTGAGACGATCTGTATTCTCCAGGTCTATCTGCCGCGGATAAACAGACACCATGCCGCCGGGCGCCCTGGAGATCATTTTAGAAGCAACATCTGTTGGGAGAACCAGGAGAGGAACCTGCGCCTTCCCCGCCTGCGCAAACAGATTGGTGACCAGAGTATCTGAAATGCCGCAGACAAATTTCGCTACAGAGTTGGATGTCGCCGGAGCGATCACTACCAACCGGTAATTTCCCGCAAACACCTTGCTCGCTGCAGGAGAACTGGCTTTCTTTTCAAAAAAAACCCTCTTTCCACAAGAGAGTAGCTCTTCAAGACGATACATTTTCAGCACTTCATGTGCCGCCCCCGAAACAAAAAGATCCACCTTATCAGTCTGTTTGAGTAGCTCCGTTACCTCGGGCAGGAAATGACCCGCACCGGTTAATCCCCAGGCGATCCTATCTTTATTGCTGCGGACAGACATAATATCCTCTTTTCCATCTCAGGTAGCTGGCTCAAACTCTATCCTGTGACTGCTTTTTCTAAAGCGGCTCAATGCCTCTGCCTCGATCCTTTGCTTTAGCTCATAAAAAGTGATACTCTCACCGGCCTGCTCAAATCCTCTTACAGCTGCTTTAAGATCCTCGTATTCCGCCCTGGCAGATAGAACGGCTCCCTGCCGGGCATCCATAACCATTTTTACATTGACTGTCCCCTGCCAGATAGGCTCTCCCGATTCATTTTTCAGTTTCATATCGATGGGGAAAAGCTCGTAATGAAAAGAGATGTGTTCAGCCTGCAGGATCCTGACGCCCAGTGTGCCAATCTCGGAGGCCAAATAGTTGCTTATGGCTTCCCTTTCATCTCCGGGCACATCTATAAAGAGGATATACTCCTGGCGCCCTTTTTTCGTCATGGCATTGATCACATGTACGTTGCGCGCCCCTCTTTGCATAAGCTGCTCGATAAGATAAGGTATCTGATCAAGATTTATATTGTCCACATTTGTCATCAAGAGCACTGGCGCTACCTCGATCAAGAATTTGCAGGTGTGGGATTGTAAACCACTTCCCACACCTGCTGCTAAAAGTCAAGCCAATTAACTCAGGTCCTCCATGATGCGCAATGCAAGTTCTGCTACAATTGTCGCCTTCTCTTTTGCACCCGGAATAGCTGCAGTCACATAAGCAGCATTTTCGGCCTCCTTGGCCGCATCCTTAGGTGAAGACTTCTTCATAGCAGCAGCAACGGCTGCAGGTACGGTAACGTTGATGATGGTATGTCCGGAAAGCAACAGCTCCGTCGCCGGAACCGCAGCAAAGGGCAGAACCTGCAGGATATCCTCTTTGTTGTTCATCACAGCATCGGGAATCACATTTTGACCGATTCCTGTCAGGGTGACCTCCTTACCGTCAACAGTAAGCTCCACATCGATATCTCCGTCGAAACCATAGTATTTCTGGGTAAAGGGATGTTTGCGTCTGGAGCCGCCCTCCAGTTTGGTAACCTTGACCTTGACCTCGTGTCCCGTCATGGCCCCCAGCATCGCCCCGGCACGCTCCTCCACCAGTTCCTTCCTGGCGGTGTCAATTTCAGCCACGGTGTCTGCCAGAGACTTGCCGGCATTTAGATCATTATAGGCCTTGCGGGCGCGTTTGCAAACAGCATTGACCCTTACTCCCTCTGTGGCGGTGATAATGAGAGAGCTAAGGGGGCCGCGTCTGCTCTGCTCAGCTTTGCGGGCAATGGTGTTGGCTGAAAAAGCAGCCATTTCAGGATCAAGCCATTCATTTGCTTTCACTGTTTTAATGATGTCAGCCGCTTTATCCATGTCTCCCTCATTGACCAGAAGGGCGCGCAAAGCAATAATGACATCGGCGGTAAGGTGTCCCAGCGGCGGCATAATGGGACCGCCGGAGAACCCTGCACCGATCCCGACGCTCTCCTGGAAAGCGGCCAGCATTTCTGAAAAGGCCATCATACCGATAACCGATACACCGCCCACATCCTTGAGCATCAATCCCAGCTCTCCCACTAGGCGAGCGCTGTCATACTCCTCATTTGTACCTCTCATATGCAATGTGGCAGGGATCCCCGCTACTTCGCAGGCTGCTTTGCCGGCCACATAGGCGCTGTTTACGACAAAAAGCTCGCCATACTCTTCACCAACACAGGCATCAGGGTGCACGATCTCCAGAATAGCGGCAGTGCCAATTATGGCAGAGATGATGGGACTGGGAGACATGCCGGCACCGGCCTGTGCATCTATCATGCCCTGTGTGCCCACTTTTGCCCCATTGGCAGCCAGTTCCACAAAACCGCGATCCTCACCGAGAAGGTTGTGTCCGTAAAGAGGGCCTCCACCTACGCCCAATGGCAGTTTCTTGCCATCAACATCCGTCAGTTTGCCTTCAGCCATTGCGTTGTAAATGGCCTGCACAGCAGCAAAGCCGGAGATCTTGTTATTAGATTTCGGTGTGGGAACAGCGGCCACGCCGCACCTGTCAACGCCGGCGATCATCCTGGCCAATGCACCCAGTTTACGGTTGCCAGCAGGCACACCGGCCTGGGCATTGGTGCCGCTAAAATACATTATGGTTGCCGCGATCAGCGCTGCATTGGCAGAATCCGCCCCGGCATCCTTCGCTGCTTCGACGCCTTTTCTCAAGACATCGTCAACGGGTAGATAACCGCTGTCCTCATCGGTCAGCTTGATATTGATACCCCTGAGAACATCCATGGCGATGGCATTACCGGCACACATTGCAGCCAGGTTTACCATCCCATGCCCCTTGGTTAGCGCTTCGATACGGTCATTGGTAACGTTACTGATGTCGGCGATGGAAGCCATCGCAGCGGCATAAACTTCCTTCTGCACTGTAAAACCTCCCATAGAATTAATTTTTTGCTGATTGCCGCCAAAATATTTGAATTTTTATCGCTTAGACAACCCCCCTTTGATGAAATGTTAAATCGCCCTGTCTTACCAGAGAGGCCTGTCCTTGAGATAATTAAAACAACAAGGGTGTAAACCCTTTAATTATCCCCCTGGTATTATCTACCAAAATCCAAACAGTGCCCCCGAATATGCAGTCCCTGAGATTGTCCCTGTTTTTGCCACCCGGAGAGCTCTCATGTATGCCTAAGAAAGTTCTAATTTCAGCGCTGATCTCTCCTTTAAACCCTTGTTCAATTTTAGGATTTGACCGGGCCCTTTTTGGCTGCCACAAGGACTTCTCCATGAATCAGCCGCAAAGATAATGTCAAAATGGACATCCTTTAGTTGCGATCAGCTGAAAAATCATGGTAATCCCTTTTCCTGATTCATGTACAATTTTTTTTTAGGAATATGCGACATTGTTTCGCCGAAGATGTTGTTGAAAGGCTAATCTCGCTTAATGGGTGATGATTCTAGATAAATCCAAGTAGGGGCAAAAGGATGGCTTACTAAAAATGATCAAATCAGACTTCCTGCTTCTCCGGCTATTTTTTTATCAAATAGCAGTGATGACACCATGTTGCTTTTGTGAATATTGCAATCAATTCTGGTTTTAGGCCCAAAATCCAGAAACAGCTAACAAGGCTCGCTCATGTTGTCACATTTAAAAAACCGGATCTTCCTAGACGTAAAGTATTTCCCACATATTTAGAGTGATTTTCTAACATTTATCACGCCCAAAAGTATTTTTAAGATCACCTTGAAGCAATTTGTTAGGCTTGCCTTACTTTATTATAACTGCAATGTGGAAGACTGTCAATGCCCTTTTTGGAAAATTTAATCTAATAAGCATCAGGGCCGCTCGTTAAGTTTCATCTTGTTTTTCCTGCGCAGCGGAATGGATCCCAATCTGCAACATAAATTTTCCGGCACCCCGCCTCCCTCCTGGGCGGGCACTGCCGGGCCGGCTTGACAGCGTCACTGGAACATTAAGGTAGCTCCAGCCCTTGCATAAAAGGTGCTTTTATTCTAAAGTTAAGATATCTTTTATTAAAATGAGAGGAGGATCGGCCCTTGCCTGAAAAGATGCCTTTCCGCGCTGCGCTCCGGGAAAAAGAGAAGAAACTGGACCAGATTCTCGGCGAATGCCAGAGCGCCCTGATATCTTTCTCTGGCGGGGCAGACAGCGCTTTGCTCCTCTATAAGGCCGCCGCGGTAATGGGAAAGGAAAATATCCTGGCTGTAACGGCCGTCTCGCCCATCCGCCCCGCTTCAGAAACGGAGGCGGCCTGCGAAATAGCCGCACTGCTCATGGTTCCCCACCGCCTTATCCACACGGCCGAACTCTCCTGTGATCCTTTCGTTAATAATAGCCCTGACCGCTGCTATCATTGCAAAAAAGAGCTTTGCGCCACCCTGGCCGCCCTTTCACGTCAGGAGTCCCTCTCCTCCATCCTTGATGGGGGCAACCATGATGATCTTGCCGAATACCGCCCCGGCAGCGCCGCAGCGAGGGAATACGGCCTCCGCAGCCCCCTGCAGGAAGCGGCACTTACCAAGGAGGAGATCCGTCTCCTCTCCCGCCGTTACAGGCTGCCCACCTGGAACCGGCCGGCCAACAGCTGCCTGGCAACAAGATTCCCGTACGGTGAAAAACTTGATCTTGAAAAACTGGCGCGTGTGGAAAAGGGTGAAGAATTCTTGCGCTCGCTAGGGTTGCACCGTGAGATCAGGGTGCGCAGCTGCGCAGACAGCGCCCGCATCGAGGTTGCTCCGGAGGAGATCTCTACAGTCTGGCAAAAACGAGCCGCCATCAGCTCTTACTTCAAAAATATCGGGTTTCGCCATGTCTCCCTCGACCTCGAATGTGGGGTCACTCAAATGGGGGTCAGGTCTTGAATTATCAGCTTTTCTTATGGAAAGATGGAGCCATCCCGGGATGAATTATGCAGAACCTTTTAGCTAATCCGCTTTTCGGTTATGAAAGTCAGTTTTGGCTCGCTGCCCCGGGCTGTTGTATGCTTGAATGTGGGCAGCAGCGCCAGGATAATAAAGCCCGCTTCATGCAGTAGCCGCTCCACCAGCTCCGGCGGATAATCTTTCTCACGATGCCGCTCCTGGAATTTGCGGTAAAGACCGCCCTCCAGGGCTGCAAAGGCTGTCAGCAGAATCTCCCACGTTTCTGCAGCCCTGTCGTAACGGCTCTCCCAAACAAGGGTAAAATCGGGCTCATCAGCCCAGTAGACGGAAAACTGCTCACTTTGAGTCCTGAAGGAGGGACGTGTCAGGTCAAATATAAAGAGCCCTCCCGGCTCCAGAAGATCCCGGACTCCACAAAAAGCCTGAAAAAGTTCTTCCTCCATTAAAAGATAATTCAGTCCGTCCTGGAAGAGCAGAGCCAGATCATACTTTTCCGGCAGGTGCAGCGCGCGCAGATCCCGCCGGAAAAAATCAACATGCAGCCCTGAGGAGGCAGCCCGGGAGCGGGCCTGTTGCAGCATCGCTTCAGATAAGTCAATCGCACTGACCCGGTAGCCCCTGGCGGCAAAGGGCAGTGCAGAGCTTCCTGTACCGCAGGCAAGATCGATTATTGAGCGCGGTTTGCGGCTGAAACGCTTCAAAAGGGCTTCAATATAATCGGCCCAGCCTTCGTAATCCACACCGGTCATGATCCGGTCATAGATCTCCGCAAATCCGGCATAGGGTTCGACCTTTTCAGGCCTGGTTGCCCCATCTTCATGCTTCATTCTGCTCATTGCCCTCCATCTGCACTTTCTCTTTTCGCAGAGCCTCGGTAAATTTCCGCAGCCCGTCAATGACCGCTCCATTTACCGTGCCCGCGGGGAAGGTGCCGTCTGCCATTTCACTTCCTGCATTCTTGCCTGTGAGCAACTCCATCCCCTCATCAACAGTGGTGATGGCATAAATATGGAATTTACCGGCGCCAACAGCTTCTCCAAGCTCATCGCGCAGCATGAGGTTTTTCAGGTTGGCCTCGGGTATGATCACACCCTGTTCACCGGTGAGGCCTTTGATTTTGCAGGCATCGTAAAATCCCTCTATTTTGCTGTTGATCCCTCCCACCGGTTGGATCTCACCATTTTGATTGACCGATCCCGTTACCGCCAGGTTCTGCTTCAGGGGCATTCCCGATATACTTGAAAGTAGGGCAAAAAGCTCGGCTGCCGAAGCACTGTCCCCTTCCACACCGCTGTATGATTGTTCAAAACAGATACCCGCCGATAGATTGAGGGGAACCTTGCTGCCGAAGCGGCAGCCCAGATAGCCGCTCAGGATAAGAACCCCCTTGTCGTGGATTTTTCCACTGAGTTTGCTCTCCCGCTCGATATTGATAATCCCGCGGCGTCCCGGATAAACAGTGGAGGTAACCCGGGAGGGGCGGCCAAACTGGTAATCTCCAAGGTCAATTACCGACAGGGCATTCACCTGACCGGTGCGGGCACCTTCAAGATCGAGCAGGATTTGACCTCTTTCAATGGCTTCGAGTATTTTTTGCTCATACTTGTTGGAGCGGTGTATTTTTTCAGCCAGGGCTTTTTCCACCTGTGCCGCGCCAACAGTTGATGCACCATCGATTCCGGCCCAGGCATCGGCTTCGTAGAGAAGCTCAACAATATCGTTGAACCGGGTGCTCAATTTATCCTGATGCTCTGCAAGGCGGGCGCTGTACTCGATCATCTTTGACACCGCTTCGCGATCAAAATGGCGTAACTTCTGAAGATTGCAATGGTAAGCGATAAAACCGGCCATCTTGGCCATATTGCCGCCGTCCATATCCATTTCGACATCAAAATCTACCTTGATCTTGAAAAGTTTGCGAAAATCCTCATCATAGTAATAGAGTAGCTGGTAGAGCATGGGGCTGCCTATTAAAATCACCTTAAGTTGCAGCGGCAGCGGCTGCGGCCGCAGTGTTGATACGGCAATCATGGAGTACTGCTCACCCAGTGTCTCAATACGAATCTCTTCTGTTTTTAGCGTTCTTTTCAAGACATCCCAGGACTGCAGGCCAGCCAGGACATCATTGGCCTGCAGGATGAGGTAGCCCCCGTTAGCGCGGTGGAATGCACCGGCTTTGAGCATGGTAAAATCTGTTACCACCGTCCCCATGCGATTTTCATATTCCATTCTGCCGAGCAGGTTGTAGTATGAGGGATTTGTTTCATATACAAGGGGCGCCCCTTCTGTTTCGCGGTGATCGATGATAAGGTTGACCTTGTAGCGCAGCTCCGCCTGCTCCTGGCTCTGGCGGCGCAGCCAGAACAGGGGAAAGGACTGGTCCTCTTCTTCACCGCGAAATTCACCCAGGCTGGAGAAAACATCTTCCTGGAAAGCCTGCAGGTAGCGCTGAACTTTGGGGAAATCGCTGTATTTTTCCAGGATCTCACTAAAAAGATAGCCTGTTGCAGCGATAGCGATCTTCTTGTCAAGCTGCTTGAATTTCTCCTTAAGTCCCCTCTCGACTGATTGAATTCGGCGCATGATCTCCATGGCTTTCAGCTGCACCGCTGTAGATTTTTTCTCCAGATCATCTTTGACTGTCTGCTCAAGTTTGGCATAGTCCTCCTCACTGACCTGCTCACCATCCACAAGGGGGACGGTGACAAAGCCAGAGCTGGTCCTTTTCAAGGCAAAACCATGCTCCTCGGCAGTTTTGTTCAATTCTTCGAGGTGGCTACTGCGCTGATCCTGGAACTCTTTTACATATGATGCTTTCTGCCGCTCGTAATCCTCTGTATCAAAAGCTTTGGGGATGGCCTGCCTTAATTCCTCCAGCAATTCTTCAACATGACGGGAAAAAATTGCGCCCTGCCCGGCAGGAAGGTTCAAGGCCAATGGTTCGCCGGGGTTGTCAAAATTGTAGACGTAGAGCCAGTCATCGGGGCGGGGCTCCTGCGAGGCGATCTTCTGCACTGCGGATAAGGCGTAACTTGATTTGCCAGTTCCAGTAAAACCGGTCATGAATATATTATAGCCAGAGCGCTTGATCTGCAGACCGAATTCCATCGCCTTGACGGCGCGTTCCTGCCCAATCATACCTTCCAGGGGAGGAACCCCGGCAGTGCTTTCAAAGGGTAGTTCCTGCGGTTCGCAGCGGTATTTAAGATCACCTGCATTTAACTTGTATACGGCCATCTTATCTCTCCTTCCGGCCCCGGGTGCTCCGGGCGGGCCTGTTAACATTATATGCCCCAGTCATTTCTTTCTTAATTTTTTTCATCCCAGAGGCAGCAGTCTCTGAGGATGCAGCCGGCACAGCGGGGGCGCCGGGCCCGGCAGACTTCCCGCCCATGGGCAATAAGACGCTGGTGAGCTTTGCCCCATTCTTCCGGAGGCAGGAGCAACTTCAACTGCTCTTCCACATCTTCAGGGCGGTTGCCTGCAGCAAGGCCCAGCCGCCTCGACACTCTAAAAACATGTGTATCCACCGCCAGTGCAGGCTTGCCAAAAGCCACATTTAAAATTACATTGGCACATTTGCGCCCAATCCCCGGCAGCAAGATCAGTTTGTCGTAATTGTCAGGCAGCTTTCCTCCGAAGTCTTCTACGATTATCCTGCTTGACTCGATAAGGAAGCGGCTCTTGTTGCGGTAGAGTCCGCATCCCCTAAGGTATGGCTCCAGCTCTTCAGGCTTGAATTTGGCCATAATTTGCGCCGTGGGGGCCACGTGAAAAAGTTTTCCTGTGATCCTGTTGACCTGCTCATCCGTACTTTGCGCCGAAAGAAGAACGGCAACAAAGAGCTGAAAAGGATTTTTGAAGATGAGCATGGTGCGTGGATTGGGATATCTCTGTTCCAGAAGTGTGAATATTTGTCGGGATTGTGCTGTCCCTGTTTCTATTTTTTCTCCTTTAATCATATCTCCATTATAAGCTCCGCAAATTTTTCGGTAAAGTAGTGTTGGCCAAGAGGCACGGCTGGCATCATCTCCTTGAGACAGCTCTATTTCTGCCGGAAAGCAGGTCCTATGGCTGCAACAGAGCAGCATCAGGCTGCCTTTTCCCACTGCCGGGAAACCCCTTCCCCAGGGCTAAAGGCGGTCTTCAAGCAGTTTACCGCCTACTCCAACCTGATCCCGGGCGGTCTCCTGCAGGTAGACTACAAAAGCCTCTTCCCCTATACCTGTGGCTTCACTGGCTGCTTTGGTAAAATTACGGATCAATTCGACCTTCTTATCCCGGTCCAGCCTGGGTCCGTAAAAAAATATTGTGGGCATCCCCTCGCCTCCTTTCGTGGTTTCCTTTTTCTTTAATTACTCTTCTCGATAGTGAATGGTATCTCCTTTGATTTAAAACCCGGCCTGGCCCGATTTTCTCTGGCCCTCCAGAGGGGCGCCCCTCCCATGAGTGCGATAAGAACGGCAGAAGAATCGTTCCAATACCGCTAAGATCTAGATAATTATATGGAAATTTGTATCAACAACAGCCCTGATACTCAATACTGGTTTTTAAGTGCCTGGAGCCTCTTTCGAAAAGTTGCGAACACCTGCGCTCCCAATAGGGCAGGGTGGCTTGCCTTGACGGAACATGGTAGAATATCTGCACAGCCACGCAAGGGGGTGTCAGCGATGGAGATAGCGCTCAGTCTGCTCATCGGTATCGGGCTCAGCGCAACGTGCGGTTTCAGGTTATTTGTTCCTTTTCTGGTTGTCAGTATCGCTTCCTTAACAGGCCACCTGGAGCTGTCGCCTACCTTTTCCTGGATTTCATCCTACCCTGCATTGATCGCTTTTGCCACCGCCACTGCCATTGAAATCATCGCTTACTTTGTTCCCTACGTGGACAATATTCTCACTGCGGTCAGCGCACCGGCTGCAGTGATTGCCGGTATGCTTGTTACCGCCTCCGTCTTCTACGAGGCGGGTCCTTATTTCGGATGGGCTGTTGCCGTTATCGCCGGAGGCGGTTCAGCCATTGCCGGAAAGGCAGCCAGTGCCGCAGTTCACAACAGTTCAACAGCAATTACGGGCGGCGCCGCCAATCCGGCAGTCTCTCTTCTGGAAACATTCTGGAGCTGGTTGATGGGGTTTCTTTCTGTAGCTGTTCCGCTGCTGGTTATCCTTCTACTGCTTCTCCTGGTTCTGTTTATCATCAATATATCAAAAACAATTAAACACCCAAAAATATCAAATCGCAGGAAAGGGTGAACACTTCCTGATCCATGCATTCACGACAGCTTTTCAGAGCCTCCCCCTTTCAATCCAGTGCTGCCCGCTTTTCTACCATTACGACGACAACATCCTGCGCCGCTTTTTCACCACATCAGCCGCCTAGCTCCCCCTTTTACCCAGGATGGTGCCCCTGATACGGCGGCGCAATTTGCTTTCCAGATCGCGGCTGTCACGGTATATGATAAAATTGAAATCCTTCACATCAAAATGAATATCTTTTGCTGAATTGGCCAGATGGACCACCTCTTTTTCCAGGGCATGCGCCACGCCAAGTTCATAGTAGCAGTTTGGCCGGGCTTCAGTAACATCGGCGATAATAAAGCGGGCTTCACGAATATTTTTGAGAATGCGATCCCTGATGCTGCCGTTAAATTCCTGCTCATCGACCCGTTCACAGCGGAAATTAAAATCTTCCACCACCGGCTTGATGATCTCTTCGTAAATTTCTTGCAGCAGCGGGTTTGCCGACAATGTCATGATCACAAAACAGAAGCAGTCAACAGAAATAGTCATAGCCCCCTTTCTGTTTATCTGTACCATAATATGATCAATCAGCATAATGTTGACGGGAGTATATCAGAAGCAATACATTTCCTGTGTAGAATGGCGGTAAGAGAAGAATCCAGAGATATCAATACCTAAGAACAGTCTTTCAAACAAAGGCCTTTACCAATCTGTGCTGCTGCCCTCTCCTTATCCATGCAGCGCTATCGTCAGGGCTCGATGTAGTAGCACCGCTCGATTTTTTTATTGCTGATTTCGCCGAATTCGACTAGCAGGCGCAGCTGTCTAAGAATGCTCCCCTCTTCCTCAACAGCGGCGCCGATAATCACTTCATCAACGGCATCACAATCTACCCGGGGAAAGAGCTGTCGCACAAGTTCCTCCCGGTCAGGAACTGTAAAATATACGGTTTGACAGAGGTTTTCTCCAATAACGACTGTCTCCCCCATAATGGCGCCGCCAAAGCAGCCTTTCTGATCCTGCAACAGCTCCAGTGGATTAATTATAAAACCGGCCAATCCCTGGAGTCCCAGTTTTTCAGCCTTATCCCATTCCGACGCTCCCTCCTGTTTTACAAGGAGCAGACTTTCTTTGGACAATACCTCAAGTCCATAGTCGGGCAGCATTCCGCTCAGCATTTCGCTTTTTTCCACCCTGCCCCGGAATGACAGTTCGTAACCGGGCGCTTTCTCTAAAATGATCAGATTATAGCTCTCAATTTGCTCCATAACATCAAGCGTTTTCTCCAGCAGTTTCGTGCCTTGAGAGCATTTTGCCGGCAGGATCAGGGTAATGGAATAAAAGAGGAGCACCGTTAACGCAATGCAAGCCATCATCAACCCGGCCTGTTTTTTTGCCGGGGCTGTCCTCTTCATGGGGGCCTGCCTCCTTCCATCATGAAACCTCCTCCATCTATATGCCCGGGGGAGGCAGGCTATGCAGTTGCAGTGTTCAGCTTTAGCGGCTGCGCCCCTTGATCACGGCAACTGGCAGCAAGCGCGCCACCCGCCGTGTAAAATCGATTTCGGTAAACGTATCAATTACTGCCTCGATATCCTTGTATGCCTGCGGTGCTTCATCAAGGTAAGCCCGGTAATCGCGGCCCAGGAGCATTACTTCGCCCATAGATTTCCGCATTTCCTCCACCCCGATTTCACGCCTCGCAGCACCTCTGGATAGTACACGTCCGGCACCGTGGTTTACAGAATAGAAAGTGCGCTCCACTTTCGGTCCGGCTACGATCACATAGGAGGCCGTCCCCATGCTGCCGGGAACGAGGGCCGGATGACCCAGTTTCCGGTATAGCGGAGGGTTGATGGGATGGCCGGGAGGCAGCGCCCTGGTGGCGCCTTTCCGGTGAATGAGCAGCCTCCTGCCCCGCACTTCCTCGAATTTGGCGATATTGTGAGCCACATCGTAAACAAGGCCCAGATCATAATCGCTGTCATCTCCGCCGAGCACTTCGCTGAAAGCCTGGCGGACATCGTGGGTAATCCACTGGCGGTTGCAAAAAGCAAAATTTACGGCACAGGCCATTGCTGCAAGGTAGCGCTGCCCCTCGGCAGATTTGATGGGAACAGCTGCAAGCCCTTTGTTGGGTATCTCCAGCTTCATCCTGGCTGCCGTTTTCAGCATAAGCGACGTAAAGTCGGTGCATATCTGGTGGCCAAAACCGCGGCTGCCTGTATGGATCATTACTGTAAGCTGCCCTTCGGCCAGACCTAGTATCTTTGCTGCCGCTTTGTCGAAGACCCGGTCCACTCTGCCCAGTTCGATAAAATGGTTTCCCCCGCCTATGGTTGACAGCTGTGCGCCACGCGACTTCGCCTCGGAACTGACTGCTGCCGGATCGGCCCCCGCCATGGCGCCTCTTTCTTCAATGCATTCCAGATCTCCAGGCCGTCCCATACCGCTCTCAATTAAGAAAGGGACCCCTTCAACAAGGTATCTTGAGAAATTTTTACGGACCTGGTTGGCCTGACGGCTTTTGCCCCCCACACCGGTAGGGACCCGCTTCACAATGGCATTAATAAGACTGCGCAGCAGAGGCTTATCCAGAGATTGTGCCTCCAGGTTGGTGCGTAAAAGCCTTACACCACAATTTATATCCATGCCCACAGCACCGGCGGAGACAACACCGTCAGATGCATCCATAGCCATGACCCCTCCAATGGGCAGCCCGAAACCGGTATGGATATCGGGCATGCCCACTACCGGATCCACCACACCTGGCAGCGCTGCAGCATCGGCCAGCTGCTGAAGCGCTTCATCTCCGTCAAAAAAGCGCTTCAGCGCCTTATTCAGGTAGACCACCACATCCACGCGCATCCTGTCCCGGCGCCGGATCCGGTAGCAATTTGTGCCTTCTATCTCTAACAGAGACATTAAATCACCCCTGTACAATGTATTCTCAGAGCAACTGGAAAACTAACATAGAAAATGAACTGTTCTAGCGAATGCTCAGCTTGATGCGGTCTACCATCCTGGTAAGCTCGGGTATGATCGCGTCATTAGTGAGGTTGAAGTGCACGGGGGTGACTGAGATAAAACCGTCGCGAAGGGCCTGCACATCGCTGTTTTCTTCTTCTTCGCCCTCAATCAGCTCTCCGGCAAGCCAGTAATAGATCATGCCCCGGGGGTCTGTGCGCCGGTCAAAACTGTTGCGGTAACGCCTTGTGCCCAGGCGGGTGACCCTGACACCATGGATCTCACCGCTGCAGGGAGGGACATTAATATTCAGCAGTGTTCCCGCAGGCAGTTCCTCCGCAAGAAGATGAGGAAGCAGATCGCGAATAAATTCAGCGGCAAAGGTAAATTCCTCGCTCTTTCCCCCCCCGGTAAGGGAGACCGCCACCGAAGGAACGCCCAGGATGATCCCCTCCACCGCTGCGGAGACAGTGCCCGAATAGAGCACATCGGTGCCCAGATTACTGCCGCGGTTGATCCCTGAAATGATCAGAGCGGGCTTCTCTTCAAGCAGCGCCTCCACAGCGAGCTTGACACAGTCCGACGGGGTACCGTTTACCGCCCAGCCGGTCAGTGCGGGGTTGTGAAGAAAGTGCGCCTGCTCCACCCGCAGCGGCCGGTGCATGGTAATGGCATGGCCCACAGCGCTGCGCTCGTGATCTGGAGCGACAATTGTTAAATTGTATTGGCCGCTTTCAAAAAGGACCTGGCTCAATAGCTGGATCCCCTCGGCATAGATACCGTCATCATTGGTGATTAAAAGGTTTACTGTCATCTCTATGCCCTGCCCAGATTCCTTCCGGTAAGTCTCTCCGCACGGCGAGTGCATTCTGCAATAACCCTCTCTTCATCAATCCCGGTGAGGCGTCCCTCATCGAGAAGAATTTCGCCGTCAACAATGACAAAACGGGTGTGAGAAGCCGTCGCAGCGTAAACCACATAAGAGGCCGGTTCAAAAAACGGCGTCGCCTGCGCTGTTCTCAGATTCAGGGCGGCAAGATCCGCCTTGAAGCCCTCTTTCAATACCCCTAGACCGTCGAGGCCCAATAAATCGGCCCCTTTAACAGTAGCCATCTGCAGCGCCTCCCGTGCCGGAATCAGTGTGGGCGACATGGTGCTTCCCTTGGCCAGCAGCGCCGCCAGCCGCATCTCTTCCAGCATATCCAGGTTGTTGTTGCTTGACGCGCCGTCCGTCCCCAGCCCCACGGTGATCCCGGCATCCAGAAGCCGCGATACAGGAGCAATCCCGCTGCCAAGTTTCAGGTTGCTGCCTGGATTGTGGGCCACCCCCACTTTCTTTTCCGCCAGGATTCTAATATCCTCATCATCAAGATGGACACAGTGAGCGGCAATAATGCGCCTTTCAAAAAGACCCAGCCGGTAAAGGTGTTCCACAGGTGTGCAGCCGTAATCACGCCGGCAATCGGCCACTTCGCGCGCCGTCTCGGCAATATGAATCTGCAGCGCACTCTCCGTCTTATCAGCCTCATCCATCACCCTGCGCAGGAAATCAGGCGAGCAGGTATAGGGCGCATGCGGCCCGTAGTTGACGCTAATGCGCCCCGATGCGGCGCCGTGCCAGTTTCGCTGAAAAGAAACCGCCTCCTGTAACGCCATATCCCCCCCGTTGTCCATGCCGATAAGGCCTCGCGAAAGGACCGCGCGTATCTTGCTTTCTGCCGCTGCTTCAGCGGCACGATCCATGAAAAAATACATATCGGTAAAAGTAGTGGTGCCGCCTTTAAGCATTTCAGCTATGGCCAGCAGCGTCCCCCAGTAAATATCATCTCCATCAAGATTTTCCTCTACAGGCCAGATCTTTTTCTCCAGCCACTCCTGCAGCGGCAGGTCATCGGCATAACCCCGCAACAGGGTCATTGCAGCATGTCCATGTGTATTGACCATCCCGGGCATGAGCAGCAGGTCGCGGCCGTCAATTACCCGTTCCGCCCTGCTTTTCTCTATAGTGCCTTTTTTTTCACTGACAGCGGCAATGCGATCGCCTTCGATGAGCAGATCCCCCCAAAAACTGGCGGGCCTCTCTTCATCCATGGTGACGATGCAGGCGCCGGAAAAAAGGATCTTGTCCATTTTCAAATTCTCCCTTCATAAAAAAGTATACCGACGATACCGGCGTGAAGGGCACCCTGTCAAAAACTGTACCAACCCCGCACCGGGTTAACAGGAACATCTTTTTATAAATTATTTTATGTAAAGGGTCAGGAGCCTTTGTGCTCCGCTTACTTACCGCGCGGGCGGCCAGGGCCCGCCGCACAAAGAGCAGCTGCAAGACCTGTTGAGATCAATTTCCGCAGCAGCCTTCATGATCAGACGGTCCAGTGAATCCTTACCCCGCGCCATCTCTTCAAGAACATCCTGATGGCTCAGCGGTTCAGCAGAGATGCCGGCGGCAAAATTGGAAACCAGCGCAATGGTAGCATAGCAGAGTCCCGCCTCCCGCGCCAGAACCACTTCGGGCACGTTTGTCATTCCCACCAGGTCGGAACCCCAATGAGCCAGCATTTTTATCTCCGCCGGGGTTTCAAAACGAGGCCCTTCAGTACAAACATAACATCCCCCGTCAATGAGCGGCTCTTTCAGCTTCTCACCGGCTCTCAGAATGGCCTTGCGAATCTCGGGGCAGTAGGGAACTGTCATATCTATATGGACCACTTCATCGCCGCCCTTATCGTGAAAAGTTGAAGGACGGCTCTTCGTAAAATCGATAAACTGGTCGATCACCACCCGGCTGCCCGGCGGCATCCCCTGGCGCATGGAGCCAACCGCCGCTGTAGAGATAACGGCATCAATCTCCAGATCTTTGAGCGCAGCGATATTGGCCCGGTAATTGACCATGTGCGGCGGGACCCCGTGACGGCGGCCATGGCGGGCCAGAAAATAAATCTCTTTTCCCCTGTAGCAGCCGCTGCAGAGCAATGCCGCGCCGTAGGCTGTTTCCACAATTATCTCTCTGGCTTCTTCCAGATAGGGATTTTCGTAAAGGCCCGTCCCCCCGATAATGGCAATCTTCATCTGTTTCTTCTTTTTCACCCTGGCAGGCTCCTCCCCGTGCTGAGAACATCCGGTGATGATATATATGTAATAGTTATGATCTTCGTGAAAAAGTAGTTTAATCCTGCACATCCTCTATGCGGAAAGAAACCCTATTTTTTCTGCTCCATCAGCTTTCGGGTGGTATGGAAATAGCACCGGGCGCGGCTGCTCTGCCCCAGCAACCGGTAGAGCACACCCAGTTCAAAGGCTATGAGGGGCTCCTTGGGATTGCAGTGAAAAGCGCGCTTCAGCGCTTTGACCGCCTCTTTATGCTGACCCAGGTAGCCATAGGAGCGGCCCAGGTACAGCGCTATTTCCCAGTCTTCCCCGGCCAGTTCAGAAGCTCTCTCAAATGCCAGGAGTGCTTCACCATAGCACTGCCGGTTGTAATGTGTTGCTCCCAGGTTGAACCACCCTTCTTTAAGCTCGGGATCTTCGGCGACAGCCCGCTTGAAGTAATGCTCTGCCTGTGAATAATCTTCCTTCTGTGTAAGGATTATCCCAAGAGTATTCAGGGCAAGTGCCCGGATAAGATTGTTTTGGTCCAGCGCCAGGACCAGCTTGAGCTCTCGAAAGGCTTCCTCGACCTTGCCAAGCTGTGCGCTGGAAAGACCAAGACAGATATGCCCCATTACCAGATCTGGATCATCTTCCACCACCTTTTTAAATTCATCTACAGCCTCCCGGAGCATGGCCAGCTCCCAGAAGCCGAGACCGCGGCGGAAAGCGTTAACCGCAATTTCACTGATAGGCCTTTCATGATACTTTTTCTCCTCCTGTTCGGGTACAGAGCCCATCTTTTCCGAAAGAAGCGCCGGGACGGCGCTCTCCATTTCAGTGCCGCTGCTGCAGCTTTCGAGATCTTCAAGGAACCCCGGCGGCAGCGTGTCAGGCAACGCCAGTTCAAAACGCTCTTCAATTTCAGTGACGCGTTCTTCAAATTTCAACCACTGCTGTACACATTGATCCATTGTCTTGCGAAGAGAGAGAATCGTTTCGATCAATTTATCGCGCTTTGCCATACTGATGGGCTCACCAAGCTCTTTTTCTATGGCATCAAGCGCTTCAAATATGGCAGTAAAGCTGGCAAACATATTCAACCCCCTGATTTATTGATCTTCAGACTCTCCAGCCCTCCTTTTTTGCGATGAGACGATCGGGTAGATACTGCTGTATTATTGGGTTGACGAGGATTTTAAATTAGTTTATACTATTAATTGCCCTGCGGGGCGGCGCTTATTCTGCCGACGTAGCTCAACGGCAGAGCAGCTGATTTGTAATCAGCAGGTTGGGGGTTC
>CAYXKD010000010.1:0-49138 GCA_964464625.1 uncultured Syntrophomonadaceae bacterium | reverse complement strand
ACACCTTTAATGACCTTGTCGGGCAGGATCCCGTGATGATCGAACTGAAGGTTGCCGGCCAAAAGGTGGCCCCAAGCAGCTCGCCCATCCTTGTTTACGGGGAAACAGGTACCGGCAAGGAGCTCCTCATTCAGGCAATTCATAACGCGGGACCAAACCGCGGGGGACCCTATATCGCCCAGAACTGTGCCGCCCTACCGGCTACGCTTCTTGAGAGCATCCTTTTTGGAACGGTAAAGGGGAGCTTTACCGGTGCCGAAGATCGCCAGGGGCTCTTTGAAATGGCTGATGGGGGAACGCTTCTTTTTGATGAGATCAACTCTATGCCTGTGGAGTTGCAGGGTAAACTGCTGCGGGTGCTGCAGGACGGCACCTTCAGGCGGATCGGCGATCACAGGCTGCGGGAAGTTAATGTGCGGGTCATCGCCTCGACAAATGTTGATCCCCTGGAAGCCGTTCGGGAGCAGCAAATACGCCTTGATCTGTATTATCGCCTTAACGTGGTTTCCTTAAGGATACCGCCCCTGCGCGAGCGCCCGGATGACATCATGCTTTTAACTAAAAGCTTCATAAATGAATATAATGATATCTTCGATCGGGACATCAAAGGAGTGACCCCCCGGGTGGAGGAGATCTTCAAGGGTTACAACTGGCCTGGTAATGTGCGTGAGCTGCGGCATAGTATTGAGCATGCCATGAACCTTGTGGAGGGTTCTGTTATTGACGAGGGACAGCTGCCTTTTCAGATTACCCAGATTGCTCTTCAGCCGAACATATCTCCTGGAAAAGCGGCTCTGGAGGGCGGGCTTCCCGAGGCGGTCAGGCTCTTTGAAAAAGAGATTATTACTACTGTAATGCAGCAGTGCTATGGCAATGTTTCCAGGGCGGCGCGCCGTCTGCAGGTGCCGCGGCAAACCCTGCAGTACAAGCTGAAGAGCTATGGTATTGCCGCAGGTAAGTTTTAATAAGCGGGCAGCGCGAAGTTTGGTGGGCACCTCTGTAAAAATATGAATATTGATTGGCATAATTCCCCTAAATATACCTCAAAACGATAAATCTGCGTGATCCCATCATCAATACGCTCATTTTCTGTTGACAACAGCAGGGTCACAAAAGAGCGTTCCTTCGAAGCTTCACCATAAAGCTATAATTGCGGGCAGTTGGACCGGGGGCAGCAAGTCAAGTGCCGGTCAGTGAGCCATTTTTGCCGAAATCATGGCAGTGATATCTGCAAAATAAATTTTAATACAGCTTTTTTAGCTTTTTCCTTTGAAACTGCCACGGATTCTTGGTACAACAATTGCGAATTATAACAAGGTGACAGCAAATTTGTAATTATATTGTGCATGCAACAGCAGTAAGTGCAGTTCGCTTTTAACTATGCGCCGCTGCAGCAGTTATGAATGGGGGCCTGGGATCTGACTGGATACTACAGTTCTTTGACGGAGCAATCGGTCAAGAAGTTGCAGCAAATTGTGGGGATAGATAATGTGATTTATGATGATCCCGATAGGCTTGAGCCCTATTCACATGATGAGATAGCCGATCCGGAATATGCTCATTTCCCCGAAGTGGTGGTTAAACCGGAAAACTCCGCAGAGACTGCTGCAATTATGAAGCTGGCTAATGCAGAGATGGTTCCAGTAACACCCAGAGGCGCCGGGAGCGGGCTTTCGGGAGGAGCGGTTCCTGTCAGAGGGGGGATTCTTCTTTCTACGGAGCGCATGAACCGGATCATAGAGATCGATGAGGACAATCTGGTTGCGGTGCTGGAACCGGGTGTGGTCACCAATGATTTTAATAAGGAAGTGGAAAAGAAAGGGTTGTTTTTTGCAGGTTACCCAATGAGCCGTGAAATGTGCTACATTGGCGGCAATGTGGCTGAAAATGCGGGAGGGGGCAGGGCTATCAAATATGGCGTTACCGGCCGTTATGTCCTGGGTCTGGAGGTAGTCTTGCCTACAGGGGAGATCATTAACCTGGGCGGAAAACGGGTAAAGGATGTTACCGGGTACAACCTGCTCCAACTGATGGTTGGTTCTGAAGGCACATTAGGTATATTTACCAGGATAATAATTAAATTACTGCCCTTACCGAAGGCAAGGGTGGACATGCTGGTGCTTTTTGAAGATGTTGCAGCGGCTGTCAGCTCGGTGCCGTTGATGATTGCCGGCACACGCTCAATTCCTGGCAGCATTGAATTAATGGACCGCCTGTCGTTAGAAATATCATGCAATTATATTGGGGAAAGCACGAAGCAGTTCCAGAATGCGGGAGCGATCCTCATTGTTGAACTTGACGGCAACAGCGCTGAATATATCCGGGAGGAATGCCTGCTCATGGGTGAGCTATGCCTGGAGCATGGGGCGATGGATGCCTTTATTGCTGACAGCCCCTCAGAACAGGCCCGGATCTGGAATGCACGGGAACATGTTGCCGAGGCGATCAAAGCGCTTACGCCTGCACAGTCCCTGGAAGATGTTGTTGTGCCCATAAGCAATATTCCCAGGCTGGTGGAGGTGCTCAGGGCGCTTTCACAAAAATATGATCTGCTCATCCCCTGTTACGGCCATGCAGGTGACGGTAACCTCCATGCCACAATAGTAAAAAAAGAGGAAGATTCTCTGGAAAACTGGCATAAAAAATTGCCGGTGGTTTTGCGTGAACTTTACCTGGCCGTAAAGAGCCTTGGCGGCACGATCAGCGGTGAGCACGGCATTGGCCATAAAAGAAAACAATTTGTCCAACTCGTTCTAGACGAGGCTTCACTTAGTACTATGAAAAAAATCAAAAAGGCCCTGGATCCCAACTTGATATTGAATCCAGGGAAATTGTGGGGTTAGCGGATATATGCAAGGCATAGTTACTGGCGATTTATGGTCACCCGCAGCTTAAAGTAGCAATTTAGTAGAAAGGGGGGCGGCGCCGGGACCATGGCAACTTTATTTTGATGAACAAGCGCAAAAAGAAATTACACGGTCTCACTTTTAAAAAATTAATTTACCAGGGGAATTGAAAATGCTAAATGTGATCCAAACAGACTATCGGGCGCCGGACAGCCTGGAGGAAGATCGGGTGTTTGGTGCTTCGGGATTAAAAATTAAATATGATATTCATGAGTGCAGCGATGGGGACTCTCTGGTTAAAATATGTGCACCGGCAGATGCCCTTATAGTAGCCTACGCACCCATTGACAGGAAGGTCATTGACGGCATGCCGGGATGTCGCGGTATATCTTTCATGGCTACTGGATACAACAGTGTGGATTTGGAATATGCCACCAGGCAGGGAATCGTGGTTACAAATGTAGGGGGATACTGCACCAGGGAAGTTTCCGATCACACTCTGGCTTTTCTTTTGGACTTGTCCCGAAACACAGTTTTCCTTGATCGCACAGTACAGAAAGGAAGTTGGGATTTCGAAGCCTGCGGAAGGCCGGCGCGTCTCAGCGACCAGACCCTGGGTATTATCGGGTTGGGAAGAATAGGAGGTCAAGTAGCAAAGAAAGCACAGGTCTTTGGGATGAAGGTGATGGCCTGTGATCCTTATGTTGATGAATCTACGATGGCACAGCATGGAGTAAAAAAAACCGATCTTGATGAGATCTTAACGGCAGATTATGTCAGCCTGCACTGTTTGCTCAATGATGATACCGCCAATATTATTAACAGGGATACACTTAGGAAGATGAGGGAATCAGCCTGCTTGATCAATACTGCCCGGGGTGCATGCGTGGATGTGGATGCTCTGGCGGATGCGCTGGCTGAAAGGAGGATTGCAAAAGCCGCTCTGGATGTGGTTTATCCCGAACCTTTACCCGGGGATCACAAGATTTTTAGTATGGACAACGTGATATTTACACCCCATGCTGCTTTTTTTTCCAAAGAGTCATTAAAAGAAGTAAGGAGAAAATGCTGTGAAGAAGTTGTCAGCATCTTGAAAGGAGAAACGCCCCGTTTCGTAGTAAACCCTGAGGTTCTTAAACAAAATAACTGTCGCATGTTAAAAGGTTAAGGGGAGCAAGTTTGCCTCATCGCGCATGCTGAAGGGAGAATCAGTGCAGCTTTTAGATATTCCGGTGGTCACCTTGATACGAGTTTGACACGGGATGCAATTGAAAAATAATATTTATTTATGTGTAGAAAGGAAGGTTATTCAATGGATGAATTGCAAGTTCTTTGTGGCAACCCCAAGGCTGCTAAAAAAATTGGCCTTATTGGTATTCCATTTGACAGCGCTGCAAGCATTAGTAAACCCGGGTCCCGCTATGCCCCAGAAAAGATCAGAACAGCCCTGATAGATTGGAACATTTTTCGAGTGCAAGATGGAGCTTTCTACGATGTAGATTCAGAACGTATTGTAAGAATGGACGATTACGCCTTTATCGATTATGGCGATTGTTTTATAAATGGTGCGGATCATACCAAAACACTTGACAATGCTCGTAGTTTAATGGCAGATGTACTGAAGGAGGGTGCTTTCCCCATTGCAGTAGGGGGGGCCCACGAGATCTCAATTCCACTGCTACAAGCTTTCCATGATTACCAAGATGGTCCTCTAGGTATTATCCATATGGATGCACATCTTGATCTTGTTGACGAAAACCCGCGCCAGGGACGTTTATCAGGATCCAGTCCTATGCGGCGTGCTTTAGAAATGGGCAGATACAGCCCGAAGAGACTGGTACAAGTGGGTGTGCGCGGTTTCAACTACGCTGAACAATATGAGTATATCCAGCGTATGGGAATACATCACATTTCGGCATCCAGAATGCACGAGATCGGGGCAAGAGAAGCTGCAAATATTGCGCTTGAAAAGTCAACGGCAAAGGGAGCCAAGGTTTACTTAAGCCTGGATATTGATGCTATTGATTACGCATTTGCTCCTGGTACCGGCTCCGAAGAAGCAGGCGGCTTGACTTCTGCTCAGGTTCTGCAATTCATGCGTATTGTAGCCCCGCATATTGGGGCGATGGATATTGTCGAAGTGAATCCATTAATCGATCAACAAGATGCCACCAGCATTTTAGCTTCACAGATTATTTTTACGGTACTGGCCGAACGTGTGGCAGCAGCAGTATAAGCATGTAGAGTGATATGCATATAATTATTTAGCGACACTTGGGTCCGTTAGAAACAATTGATTGGTATGGCTTTAGGAGATGTGTAAAAAAATGTTACCCCATGAGGGTGCTGCAACTTGGGTGCTTTATTATGTTGTTACGGTTGAAAGTGGGGAATTGACCTCATTAATTAACAGATCAAATCTAATGGATCGGTTTGGACTATAACGACATTGTAATGAAATAAAGGAGGAAACTGAAGTGGCATTTCTTAAAAGGTTCGTCTTTTTGTTATTGGTGTTGGCTATGGTTTTTGTGGTTACCGGTTGTCCGGCTTCTACGCCAAGTGATCAAAAAACATACGAAGAGTACGTGGAGAACCTTCCTGAGGGTTGTTTCCCCGTGCCTCGTGAGTGTTATGAGCAGGCACTTGAAGAAGGTCAGCTGAACACATTTGAATGGGCTGAGTGGTGGCCTGAGGAAATTTATGAAGATTTTGAAAAAGAATTTGGCATTAAGATTATAAGAGACTATTTTGCTTCTGAAGATGAAACAATTGCCAAGTTTAGGCTTGATCCAAATGCTAATTATGATTGGGTCTACACAGCCTTGAGGCCTGCTGTAACTCTAAAGGAAATAGGAGCCCTTAGCGAAATGAACGATGACTGGATTCCTAACGTAGGCCAGTATATGCCAGGATGGGCATTAGATGAGGGCGTAACTATGGGTGATCCAGGTTGGAAGTATGCCAAACCTCATCATGTCTGTTTTTCCATATACGCTTATAATTCCAGTTTTGTTGATGATCCGCGCGAACCCTCTTGGGCGGTGATGTTTGAGCCGGATGAAAAGTATAAAGGAAAGATTACTTTGATAGATGATATGAAAGAGGTAATGACCTGTGCGCTGATCTACCTAGGTTATCAAATTGACACAACGGATAAAGACGAATTGAATGAGGTAAAAGAGCTGTTATTACAAATGAAGCCTTCGATACTGGCTTTTGATTGGTGGCCAGTCAGGCTAATGTTAGAAGAAGAGGTACTGATTGCACACTCATTTGCTGGAGATTCCTTATATTACAACCGTCAGTTGGATAGTATTAAGGGTGCATTACCAGCGGAAGGTACACAGCTATCTTTTGGTAGTACAGGTATTGCTAAAGGTACAAAACACCCTGCAGCAGCTCATTTGTGGATGAACTATATTTGGCGCCCCCATGTGATGGCAAAGATTATCGAAACAACAGGCTATTCACCAGTTCATACTGGAGTTGTTGATTTCTTATCCGAAGAGATGAGGACTTGGCCTGCGACCATTGTTACTGAAGATTACTTAGCAAAATGCCAATGGGATAACCCAGGGTTGTGGGAAGAAGAGATCACTGATCTGTGGACAGAAATCTGGATGGAATTCAAAAAGTAAAAATGTGCAAAACGTAAGGGGATGAAAAAGATCCCCTTACGTTTTTGCTCCATAAAAAAGTTGTTAATTTGAATTAAAATAGGGCTAATGGGAGTTGCAGGGTGCAAAAAGGTTTAAGGCAAAAATTCTTGACCTGAGGCATTGACGTGTTGGCCAGCTATACCGATCCAGTAATTCAGTATGTAGTGTGGCATAAAAACATCTTATCCCCAATAAGGTGACCGATTAGCATTTCTGTTAGATGAGGGAATGGCTACCTCAAAGGTTATTCAATATATAAACACACTTGCTGAAAGTTTGGCATTCAAATTGCTAATTGAATATAAAAAGCACCTATTGTTTATGCAAGAAGGAAGGTTGTTCAATGGATGAATTGCAAGTTTTTTGTGGCAATCCCAAGGCTACTAAAAAAATTGCCCTTCTCGGTGTTCCATTTGACAGCGCCGCAAGCATAAGTAAACCTGGGTCCCGCTATGCTCCAGAAAAGATCAGGACTGCCCTGATAGATTGGAACATTTTTTGGGTGCAAAATGGTGCTTTCTATGATGTGGATTCCGGGTGCATTATTCGCATGGACGATTACGCTTTTATCGATCATGGTGATTCTATTATCAACGGTGCAGATCATACCAAAACACTTGACAACGCTCGCAGTTTAATGTCAGATATACTGAAGGAGGGCGCTTTCCCCATTGCAGTAGGGGGGGCGCACGAGATATCAATTCCACTGCTACAAGCTTTCCATGACTTCCAGGATGGTCCTCTAGGTATTATCCATATGGATGCGCATCTTGATCTTGTTGATGAAAACCCACGCCAGGGATGTTTATCAGGATCCAGTCCTATGCGGCGTGCTTTAGAAATGGGCAGATACAGCCCGAAGAGACTGGTACAAGTGGGTGTGCGCGGTTTCAACTACGCTGAACAATATGAGTATATCCAGCGTATGGGAATACATCACATTTCGGCATCCAGAATGCACGAGATCGGGGCAAGAGAAGCTGCAAATATTGCGCTTGAAAAGTCAACGGCAAAGGGAGCCAAGGTTTACTTAAGCCTGGATATTGATGCTATTGATTACGCATTTGCTCCTGGTACCGGCTCCGAAGAAGCAGGCGGCTTGACTTCTGCTCAGGTTCTGCAATTCATGCGTATTGTAGCCCCGCATATTGGGGCGATGGATATTGTCGAAGTGAATCCATTAATCGATCAACAAGATGTCACCAGTATTTTGGCTTCACAGATCATTTTTACGGTACTGGCCGAACGTGTGGCAGCAGGTGCGTAGCCGTATTGCGGTAGATCCTATATTTATTATACAAGGAGGAAAATTGACAAATGATAAATGTTTCAATGTTGGATATCGTTAAGGCCCACGCCAGAATTAAACCCTATATAATCAAGACGCCTCTTATCTGTTCACCGGATGCTTCGAGAGATACCGGTGGTGAGATATGGTTTAAAATGGAATCCCTGCAGCTTACAGGATCATTTAAAATGCGAGGTGCTCTCAACAATATTTTATTGATGAGCGACGAAGAGCTGGAGAAAGGCGCGGTGGCGGTATCGTCAGGGAATCATGCCCAAGCCGTGGCTTATGCAGCCGGATTGAGGAAAAGCACGGCTGTTCTGTGTGTGCCTGAAACCACACCAATGACCAAACGCGAAGGTGTCATGAAATACGGCGGCCAGCTGGAAATCTATGGAGATACGTATGATATGGCAGAGATTAGAGCGCGTCAAATAGAACAGGAAAGCGGCAGAAAGTATATCCACGGCTATGAATCGCCTGAAACTATCGCTGGCCAAGGGACGGCGGCGCTTGAGGCGCTGTTGCAGGAGAGTGATTTTGACACTATTCTGGTGCCCACGGGAGGCGGCGGGTTGCTGTGCGGTACAGCTATTGCTGCGAAGGCAATAAACCCGGCGGTCAAGGTCTACGGGCTGCAAACGGACACCTCACCGCCGTGGGAAAAATCCTTTAAACAGAAAAAACTTGATCTCAGCTGCGAGTTTAAACCAACCTGTGCAGATGGTTTGGAGGGAGTGATCACTTGGCCCAATGTTGAGCTCGCGCTTACCTGCGTGGATGATATAATTATTGTTAAAGAGGATTCCACCCGTAATGGAATAAAATGGATGGGCGAAAAGCACCACTATATGATCGAAGGTGCTTCCGCAACCTGCCTGGCGGCGCTGTTTGAAAATCGCTCTTTTTTTAAGGGGAAGAAGGTGCTCTGCATGATCTCAGGAAGCAACATCAATTTGAGCAGTTTCTGCAGCATTGTAAAGAACAGCGATGATGGTATTTATATTTAGCTTTTCTGATTTTTAGTATGGTGGCACCAAAATGTTGTCAATAGAGCTATACCTCTGGATAGCTATTTACCGGCAAAAATTGAAATGAAAAGCATAAGCACTTGATATTGCGCCGTATTTTGTGGCACAAAAATTGCACTAAAATATTTTGTAAATCAAAATAGTATGTGAAAAAATCAAAGTGTGAGTTGCAAAATAATTGGAAAAAGGAGGAAACACAGAGTGGTGTTTTTCAAAAGGTCTATCGTTTTATTATTGGCACTTGCTATGGCTTTTGTAGTTACCAGTTGTTCACCCGTTACTAATGGGGATCAAAAAACATACGAGGAGTACGTGGACAGCCTGCCTGATGAGTGTTTCCCCGTTCCGCGTGAGTGTTATGAGCAGGTCCTTGAGGAAGGTCAGCTGAACACATTTGAATGGGCTGAGTGGTGGCCCGAAGAAATATATGAAGAATTTGAAAAAGAGTTCGGCATTAAAATCGTTAGAGACTATTTTGCTTCCGAAGATGAAGTGATAGCCAAGTTTAAACTGGATCCTGATACAAATTACGATTGGTCGGATACCGGCTTGAGGCCCGCTGTAACCTTAAGGGAACTGGAGGTTATGCAAGAAATTAATACAGATTGGGTGCCCAATGTGTACGAGTACATGGAGGGGTGGGCTTTGGAGGCGGGGAAAACGTATGGGGATCCTGGTTGGAAGTACGCAAACCCCACCCATATTTCTGCACTAACATATGCCTATAATGCTAATCTAGTAGATGACCCCCGGGTTCCTTCCTGGTCGGCGCTGTTCGAGCCAGCAGAGAATAATAAGGGTAGAATTACCCTGGTAGATGATATGAAAGAAGTAATTACATGCGCGCTGATCTACCTTGGCTATGATATTGATACAACTGATGAAAAAGAACTAGGTGAAGTAAAAGAGTTGCTGTTAAACCTGAAGCCTTCAGTAATGGCCCTGGATTGGTGGCCAGTGAGATTGATAATAGAGGAGGAGGCTTTTTTAGCCCAGTGTTTCAGCGGCGATTCGTTACATTATAACCGGCAGTTGGACAGTGTCAAAGGCGCATTGCCTGAGGAAGGAACGCAGGTCGCTTTCGGCACCTTCGGTATACCCCAGGGCGCAAAACATCCGGCGGCGGCTCATCTATGGATAAATTACATCTGGCGCCCCGATGTGATGGCGAAAGTGATTGAAACGATAGGTTACGCACCCATTCATAAAAGTGTACCTGATCTGTTGTCTGAAGAGGTGAGGAGCTGGCCAACCTCGATTCTTTCGGAAGAGTATTTAACCAAATGTCAGTGGGATATGCCTGTACTTTGGGAAGAAGAGATCACAAATCTATGGACGGACATATGGATGGAATTTAAAAAATAAGAGGATCTTGTAGTGTGGGGGGAAAGCCCCCACATGTTAAATTTATTTGTTTGTTGTGTGTAGAGGTTTCCCAGTTTAGGGTTAAGCCGGTTATTATTGGTTGAACTTCGCTTACAATCTATGTGTGTATTGTATACGAGTGCTTCTTTATAAGTATATGCCTTCTTACCAGTATATTGTAATTTATTAAGCATGGAAATAGAAGGAGGTAAAGGCGATCAGCCCTGTACCAGGTGAAAGGCTATCTAATTGTCCCCATATTAACTATATTACAATGAACCAATGTAAGAAGATACATTTTGCTGCTCTAGAGATACTGGAACGACTAGGGGTGCGCTTATATTTGCAGGAAGCAGTTGAACTGCTCGGCGCAGCGGGGGCAGTTGTTAAGGGAAACCTGGTGCGGATCCCATCCAGTTTAGTTGAACACGCCCTGTCAACTGTTCCAAAACATGTGAACATTTTTAGTCGTGATCGCCAACTGATGATGCCTGTAGGTGGTAAAGAAATTTATTTTGGCCCCAGTTCCGATGCCCTTAATATCATAGATCACCGCACAGGTAAAAGAAGAAAACCGGTTCTTAAAGATGTCAGTGAAGGTGTAAAGCTTTGTGACGCCCTGCCGGAGATAGATTTTGTGATGTCCATGGTGCTTCCCGTTGACGTGGATACCGCCCTTGCCGATCGTTATCAGATGCGACTTATGCTTACCCACACAAGAAAACCGATTGTGTTTATTACTTATGATTTCGAGGGGTGGCGTACTGCTGTCGAGATGGCAGAGATAGTAGCTGGTGGAGGGGAGCAACTTTGCCGGGAACCCAATATTATAGGCTATATTAATGTAACTACAGGGTTGCGTCACAACAGCGATTCTTTAAAGAAATTGCTGTTTCTTGCGGGTAAAGGGCTTCCCGTTATTTATGCGCCGGACGTATATAGCGGTGTTACCGGTCCTATAACTATACCCGGATCCATTGCCCTGGTGATGTCCGGTGTTTTGGCTGGAATAGTCATCTCGCAGCTTAAGCGGGAAGGAGCCCCCATAATAATCCCCGGCTGGGGTGGCGTACCTATGGATCTACGGACCACAGTGGCCCCTTACTGTCATCCGGATGCTCGCAGCATAATGTCAGCCATGGGTCGCTTTTACAACTTACCTGTATTTTCAATAGCTGGCTGTACGGAGGCTAAACTGGTGGATCAGCAGGCTGCAGCCGAGGCCGCTTTAACGCTTCTTACCGATGCTCTGTCCGGGAATGATTTAATTCACGATATTGGCTCTCTAGAATCAGGACTGTGCTACTCATTCCCCCATGTTGCAATTTGTGCCGAGATAATACGCTGGATCAAGCACTACTTGAAAGAGGTAAAAATAGACGAAAAATCTTTAGCATTAGATCATATTGTGGGTATGGGACACTGCGAAAGGTATATTTATCCCGAGCACAGGTTAATAAATTCTCGCCAATGTTACCACCCTGCTCTTTTTGAGCGGGACAATTTTGATAGTTGGGTAAAGAAAGGAAGCAAAAATTTATTACAAAGAGCAACCGAGCAGGTTGTTACCTTGCTGGCCGAACATCGGCCTGATCCCCTGCCGAAGGAGGTAGAGGCGAAGCTGGATGGGGTTTTAATTGAAGCCGCAGGGAGGGCTAAATAATAAAAATGTGGCTCACCCTTTGCATGCGGAACAGTGAACCGGACGGTTTACCTATTTGTTAAAGCTAGGGAGCAATATTCATGAAAATTGTAAACAACAAAAATGTAATATATACATTTAAACCCAAAATGGCCTCCGTGGAAAGAGTCAGATTGGGGGAGCGCTTCAGGCTAAAACTTAATGATGGGTTTCAAGGCCAAATAAAAAGCGAATTCCAAAAGTATCATGACATTGACGAATCGAAGATCGGCCCTGCTACAGGACCTGTTTTTATTGAAGGTGCAAAACCGGGGGATCTGTTAAAAATAGAAATTCTGGATATAGATGTTGGTTCAGAAGGGGTAGCACTGATTATGCCCGGTGAGGGCGTTTTGGGCAGTAAGGTAGCGAGAACTTCTATTCGACTCATGCCTGTTAAAAATGGTCATCTCGGGTTTGGTGACTTGTTAATACCTGTCCGGCCAATGATCGGGATAATTGGCGTAGCGCCTTCCAGTGCTGAAGGCGAGTTCTCCACGCTTGTTCCCTGGAAACATGGTGGCAACATGGATACAACCGATATAGGCACAGGATCCACTTTGTTTTTGCCCGTGAGCCAGGAAGGCGCTCTTCTAGCCGTTGGTGATTGTCATGCAGCTATGGGTGATGGCGAAGTGGGTGTCTCCGGGTGCGAAATAGCAGCTGCGGTTACTTTGAGTGTTGATCTAATAAAGGGAAAAGCAACTGCCTGGCCGCTTCTGGAAACCAGTGATTATACAATGGTAGTGGCCTCCGGGATCACCCTGGAAGAGGCCATCATTAATGCTGTTGATACATCTACGGAATATCTACGGGGAGGCCTGGGGATTTCGTGGGAAGATGCATACATTCTTTCCAGCCTGGTTGTAGATATAAAGATAAGCCAGGTTGTCAATCCCAGGAAGACAGTCCGTGCGGCGATTCCAAAGTCATTGTTAAAAACTGATTCAATAATAAACTCAGCACCATCACAGCATGAAATGTTTAAAAAATAATATCGGGTGTAGGAGATCTTTTATTTACCTGAAGAGTACCAATATAAAAAGTATTTTAATGCTCAAAGTTGTGCCGGGTTGTTGTCGATAATGCCGGATATCGGGCACAGGCTCGCCTGGTTATGGCTGAAAGGGGTTGATAATTTCGCTAAAGGCTTGGTAGCAGGCATCTCATTTTAATGGCACCATAATTGCAATCAATATTTCATGAAGTCAAAAAATGATTGTGGAAATTGGGAAGTGGTTTAAATTGCTAAAATGATCAGGAGGAGGAAGACTTAAGTGGCGTTAATCAAGAGGTCCGTTTTTTTGTTGTTGGTGCTGGCCATGGTTTTTGTGGTTACCGGTTGTCCGGCTTCTGCTCCAAGTGATCAAAAGACATACGAGGAGTATGTGGAAGGGTTGCCCGAGGGCTGTTTCCCTGTACCGCGTGAATGCTATGAACAAGCCCTTGAAGAAGGGCAGCTGAACACCTTTGAATGGGCAGAATGGTGGCCCGAAGAGATTTACGAGGATTTTGAAAAAGAGTTCGGTATCAAGATTGTAAGGGATTATTTCGCCAACGAGGACGAAACTATCGCCAAATTCAGGTTAGATCCCGAAATTGATTACGACTGGGTATATACGGCCTTAAGGCCTGCTGTTACCCTTCGGGAAATTGGCGCCCTCAGCGAGATAAATGACGAATGGGTGCCCAATGTAACTGAATACTTGGCTGACTGGGCTTTAAAAGAGGGGGCTGTTTATGGTGATCCGGGTTGGAAACACTCCAAGCCCACACATTTTTCCCTTCTGTCTTACTCTTACAACACCAATTTTGTTGATGATTCCCGTGTACCTTCCTGGGCTGTTCTCTTTGAGCCTGATGAAAAGTACAAGGGCAAACTTACAATAGTTGATGACATGAAAGAGGTCATGACCTGTGCGCTGATATACCTGGGCTACGATATCACCACAACAGACAAAGACGAACTAAACGAGGTGCGGGAACTGCTTCTAAACCTGAAACCTTCTGTGATGGCTTTTGATGCCTGGCCTGTCCGGTTGGTTGTTGAAGAGGAGGCCTTGATAGCCCATTGCTACGGCGGTGATTCGCTGTACTACAACCGACAGCAGGAGAGAATTCAAGGTGTGCTGCCTGCCGAAGGCACACAGACGGCTTTTGGCACCAATGGTATTGCAAAGGGAACGAAGCATCCGGCGGCGGCTCACCTGTGGCTGAATTTTATCTGGCGGCCAGCTAACATGACCAAAATCATGGAAGGGATAGGCTATGCCACCGTTCATACAGGGGTGCCCGAGCTGTTGTCTGCAGAAACGAGAGATTGGCCTACTACGATTGTTACAGAGGAGTATTTGGCCAAATGCCAGTGGGATAGTCCTGTTCTCTGGGAAGAAGAGATTGCTGAACTATGGACGGAAATCTGGATGGATTTCAAAAAGTAACAGGGTTGAAAAACGTAAGGGGGTGGAAGCACCCCCTTACGTGGTGCTTTATAAAGATGCAAATTTAATTAAGTCGGGGTTAACAGGAGGAGGGGTTGCAAGGTGCAAAAAAAATTAAAGCTACAGCCCGCGGCGCTTTTAAGCAGGCAGGCCCATATACCTTATGTCGGGCCCATCGCGCTCTGGATAGTGTTTTTTGTAGTCGTTCCCCTGATCATCATTTTGTACTTTAGTTTTCTCCAAACAGGGCTTCTGGGCCAGATTGTTCACAGTTTTACTTTCAAAAATTATATAAATGCATTCAGGGGAGAACACGGTTTAATTCTTCTTTATTCTTTTGCATTTGCCCTGGTGGCAAATTTAGCATGTTTACTTTTAGGGTATCCTTTGGCTTACTGGATAACAACGCGCAGCAACAGATGGAAATCGCTCCTCCTATTTCTTATAGTGATACCATCATGGACAAACTATCTGATCAGGCTGTACGGTTTGAGGACTTTGTTGAGCCATACAGGAATTGTGAGCAGGGTCCTGCAAAGCCTCAGTCTAATTTCTTCGCCTTTGGATGTGTTGTACACACCAACTGCGGTGATGATCGGTTTAGTATATACTTGGCTTCCGTACATGGTGCTGCCCATCTATGCTTCGCTGGATGGACTGGATCCCAGCTTGCTGGAGGCGGCTGATGATCTCGGAGCGAGTCCGATACGCAAATTTCTAACGGTAACACTACCTTTGACCAAGGGTGGTGTTTTCGCCGGGACAATTCTGGTGTTCATACCGGCTCTAGGCGACTGGCTGGTTCCTTTTATACTTGGCGGGGCTAAAGTGATGATGGCCGGCAGTTTGGTAGAACACTATTTTATTTCTGTAGGGAATATTCCTGCGGGTTCTTCGATTGCAACCCTTATCTCGGCTCTCGTCCTTTTTGTGGTATGGATTAGCCTGAGGTTGGGTGGCCGGGAAGTATTGGAGAGGATAACATGAAATCTAAAAATGCGATCACACCAATTCTGTCAATCTTGATCTACATTTTTCTGTGGGCGCCGGTTGTTCTGTTGATCGTCTTTTCTTTTAGTAAAAATCGCTTTGGTATCAGATGGGAAGGTTTCACATTGCAGTGGTATGCTGATATATTCAGATCTGTTCCTGTAAAAGAGGCCCTAATGAAAAGCCTGGTCATAGCGCTGATCACTGTTGTTGTAGCAACCATTTTAGGAACCATAGCGGCCTATGGGATGTATAAATATAAGTTTAGGGGTAAGGAAACTTTAAGAACAACCATGCTCATACCCATGGTTATGCCTTCTGTAGTAACGGGTGCTGCGCTTCTGGTATTCTATAAATCTACCGGTATTCCCCTGGGTTACTTTAGCATTATCATAGCGCATATCACTTTTTGTTCACCTTTAGCCGCATTCGTTGTCTTAGGTAGGATGATGAGGATGGACTGGAGCCTGGAAGAGGCTTCGGCGGATCTTGGTGCGAATCGGCTGACGACACTTGCGAAGGTGACTGTGCCTGCTTTGTTGCCTGCCATGATTGCTTCAGCAACGCTGATATTCCCCTGGAGTTTTGATGATTTTATAATCACCTATTTTGTTGCGGGTGTAGGCACGACAACACTTCCTATCTATATTTTTTCCCAGCTGCGCTTTGGAGTAAGCCCGGTTATCAATACCATAGGCACTATTTTTGTAGCCATACCTGTTATCGGCATATTGTTTATTACTTTTTTTCAGAAGAAACAGACGAGTCATTAAAATAAACATGGGGTGGAGAAATGGGAAACAGTGAAGCAAAGCCGAGTATTGAACTTAAAAATGTAGTTAAGAGGTTTCCTGGTATCACAGCGGTGAACAATGTCAGTTTGCAGGTAGACGAGGGAACAATATTCTCTCTTCTGGGTCCCAGCGGCTGCGGGAAAACTACGGCTATGCGTTTAGTCGCCGGGTTTGAAATTTTGGATCAAGGAGAAGTTTTGATTGATAACATAGTGGTAAATGATATTCCGGCCTACAAGAGAAACTGCAGCATGGTATTCCAGACCCTGGCTCTTTTTCCGCACATGACGGTAGAGGAAAATATTGCTTACGGACTTGAGAGAAGAAAGATTGCCAGAGATGAAATAACGAAGCGGGTTAATGAGAAGATTGAGCTGATGCAGCTCGACGGCCTTGGGAAAAGAAGGCCTAACCAACTAAGTGGCGGGCAGCGCCAGCGGGTTGCATTGGCAAGGTCCCTGGTTGTCAACCCCAAGATATTGCTGTTGGATGAACCCTTGTCTGCTCTGGACAGAAAACTAAGGAAAGAGATGCAGGTAGAGTTGAAACAAATTCAGCGGGAGGTGGGGATAACCTTTTTCTATGTGACCCATGATCAGAAGGAGGCTCTCAGCCTTTCTGACAAGATAGCGGTAATGGACAAGGGTAAGCTGGTCCAGGTAGGTACACCCACAGAGATATATGAGAACCCAAAAACATTTTTTATCGCTGATTTTATGGGAGCCATCAACATTTTTAATGGAAAAGCAATTGCTTCTGATTCGGAAAAGGTATATTTGGAAACAGAAGATCATCTTAAAATAGCAGCAAACAAAAAAGCGAGCACAGATAATGGAGATATCAGCGGGATCTCTGTTCGTCCCGAGTTGATAAATGTATATCCTTTGGATTCCGATGTTAGCGGAGACAATGTTTTTAGGGGGAAACTGGAGGAAATGATTTATCAAGGTGAGTTTATCGAAACAAGGGTCTGTCTGGACTCCACAGGTAAAAGGGTAACCGCACATGTGAGCAGCAAGGACGATCGCGGTTTAGGGTTTATTCATGGCGAAAAGGTACTGATACAGTGGGATTTGTCTGACAGTAATATATTAATTGGATAAGAACAGCATCTTAACTTACCCACGTGGGAGTTAGAATTTATGCATTTTACCGTTTTACAAGATTGGATTGATGATTTCGCTGCCTTATGCAGGTAGAACTGCTGCCTTGCCGCTGCAGCATCACCGGCTTAAAACAATAAACTTGCACAAAGAAGGAGGATATTTAATGGCTAATCGTCTCAGGAGTGATTTAACTTTTGATTCAACTCAATTTAACTACATGTCGTCGAAGCAATGTGAGAAGATTCACCGTGCGGCTCTGGAGATATTGGAAAGAATTGGTGTCCTTCTTTACTCTGAAGAGGCCATTGAACTGCTTGAAACGGCAGGTGCAGATGTGGATGGGAACCTGGTCCGGATCTCATCCGGTCTGGTTGAGCGTGCCCTGGTAACGGTACCAAAGCGCGTGACCCTGTTTAACCGTGATGGTGACCTGGTAATGCCCGTGGAGGGGCACCGGGTATTTTTCGGCCCCGGTTCCGACTGCCTTAATATTCTAGACCACCGCACAGGAAAACGGAGAAAACCGGTGCTTAAGGATGTTCAGGAAGGTGTTATCCTCTGCGATGCCCTTCCCGAGATCGACTTTGTCATGTCCATGGTTTTACCGGCTGATGTGGATACTTCTCTTGCCGATCGTTACCAGATGGAGATCTTGCTGTCCAACACAAAAAAACCGATAGTATTTGTGACTTACGATTATCAGGGATGTCTTGAAGCCGTGGAGATGGCTGAGACTGTAGCCGGGAGCGCCGATCAGCTTCGCCGGCGACCTAATGTGGTTGGCTATATAAATGTGACTACGGGACTGCGTCACAATGAGGATTCTTTGCAAAAACTTCTCTTTCTTGCCGGTAAAGGGCTTCCTGCAATTTATGCGCCGGACATATACAGCGGTGTTAGCGGACCAGTAACCATACCCGGTTCCGTTGCCCTGGTGATGGCCGGAGTCCTTGCCGGGATCGTTATTTCGCAGTTAAAACGGGAAGGTGCTCCCATAATTATCCCCGGTTGGGGCGGTGCTCCAATGGATCTTCGCACAACAGTAGCCCCCTACAGCCATCCTGATGCGCGCAGCATTATGGTGGCCATGGGGCATTACTATCAGCTGCCTGTCTTTGGCCTGGGCGGCAGCTCTGAGTCCAAACTTGCCGACCAGCAGGCAGCGGCTGAAGCGGCCTTAACATTAATGACTGAGGCGCTCTCAGGCGGCAATATAATTCACGATGTGGGTTATCTTGAGTCCGGCCTGATGTATTCTTTTACTCAACTTGTTATCTGTGCCGAAATGATCCGGTGGTTCAGGTACTACAAGAAAGAGATAGTGGTGAACGAAGAAACGCTGGCTTTGGATCTGATCATGCGTATTGCTCACGATGAACAATACCTCCAACTGGATCATACTTTTAGGAATTTCCGCCAGCATTATTATCCCAATGTTTTCGAGCGGGGAAATTATGATGGCTGGGTGGAGAAGGGAAGTAAAAACTTAACAGAGCGAGCAACCGAACAGGTTGAACAATTGCTTGCGGGACACCGGCCAGAACCGTTGCCTGAAAAAACATTAAAGATGCTGAAGGAGATTAGGGAGAGAGCGGTAGCCAGGGCAAAGAAATAAACAAATTAGCGCTTTTTGGTAAAGGAACAATGCGATGAAAATTAAAATCCTAAGGGAAAACGAGATACGCTCCTCAGTTTCTTTAAATGAAGAATCTATTAGAGCGATTGCTTACGGATACAGACGCCTGTCTGAGGGCAAGGTGAGCATGCCACCTGTCATCCGCGTGGATGTTAAGGCTCACAATGGCGAGGTGGATATTAAAACTGCTTACATTGAAGGGCTAGATAGTTTTGCGGTTAAGGTGGCCTCGGGTTTCTTTGACAACCTTAAAATAGGCATTCCTTATGGCAGCGGGATGATGCTGTTGATGAGCGCAAAAACGGGATTTCTGGAAGCGATCTTACTCGATAATGGGTACCTGACTGATTTGCGTACGGGAATTGCCGGTGCAATTGCAGCAAAATATCTTGCGCCGCAAGTGATCAAGACTGCCGGGGTTATCGGTTCCGGTGTTCAGGCCCGTTACCAGATTAGAGGGTTAAAATTTATGCGCGATTTCAAACGCCTCCTTATTTATGGAATTGATGATGGACAGGTGGAAAGGTATATTAAGGAGATTTCTTCAGAATTAGATCTGGATGTGCACAGGGCAAACAGCCCTGAGGAGGTGTTCCGGCAAAGCGAATTTGTGGTTACAACCACACCTTCACGAGAGCCTTACGTGAAAGCAGAATGGTTGCATGCCGGAATGCACATCACCGCAATGGGCGCTGACGGGGAGCATAAACAGGAGTTATATGCAGATGTGTTCAAAAAGGTGGATCGTATCGTATGCGACAGCAAGGTGCAGTGTCTGAGTTTAGGTGAGTTGCACCATGCAATGGAGGCGGGAATTATTAATGCGAAAACTGAAATAGCAGAAATTGGAGACCTCACTGGAGGGCAACTCCCGGGGCGAAGAAATGAAAAAGAAATCACCCTCTGCGATCTTACCGGGGTGGGAGTGCAGGATACAGCCATTGCATTGCTATCTTATCAAAGGGCCTGTGCTGCCGGCTTGGGATTGGAGATTGCAATTTAAATAATAGGAGAGAACAATGAAAATTAAAGTATTTGAGATGGAACGGATGCAGTGCCTTTATGAAAACAAGGTGCAGTTCAACCTATCGGAAAGTGGCGTGTTGCCTCTGAAACTGTCTGAAGTTCTGGATGGCAAAGATGTGGAAGAATTCTTAGCTCAAAGGCTTTGCTATAACGCATCCGACGGTTCGCTGTTGCTCCGTGAGCATATCGCTCAGTTCTACCCGGATTGTCATGCGGAGAATGTTACGGTCACAAACGGCGGGTCCGAGGCCAACTATGTCACCCTGTGGACCCTTCTCGAACCGGGCGGGCGCCTGGCGGTGATGGTTCCCAATTATATGCAGGCCTGGGGGATGGGGCATGCCTATGCCGGAGGCGTTGACACCTTTCAGCTCAAGATACAAAAGGAAGGCGGTAAACTTCGCTGGGCGCTAGATATTGACAGCTTACAGCGTGCGATTACCGAGAAGACAAATGTGATTTTGGTGACCAACCCCAACAACCCGAATGGTGCGGTTTTAAGCGAATCCGAGATGGATGCCGTGGTCAGCGCCGCCCGTAAGGTTGGAGCCTGGCTGGTGGTAGATGAAATATATAGAGGCGCTGAACTCGAGGGGGACACTACGCCGACCTTCTGGGGCAGGTACGAGAAGGTGATTATCACTTCAGGTCTGTCAAAAGCTTTTGGGCTGCCGGGCTTGCGTACCGGTTGGGTAGTTGCCCCGCCTAAAATGATAGAAGAGTTGTGGGTCCGCCATGACTATCTGACCCTGACCCCGGCGCTGTTAAGCGATCAGCTTGCTGCCGCAGTCATGGAGCCGCGGCGGCGGGAACAAGTTCTAGATCGGACACGGCAGATCCTTAGAAAGAACCTGCCCCCCGTGGAAAAATGGTTTTTGGAGCGCAGCGATCTATTTACGTACGTACGCCCGCAGGCCGGAGCAATTATCTACTGCGAGTACAAAGCGCCCGTTAACTCTACGGAACTTATCCATCGCTTAATCGCCGAGCAATCGGTTCTGCTGGTTCCCGGCGATATGCTGGGTCTGGATAGGGGCATACGTACCGGTTATGGTTATAGAGTTGAAGAGATCATCCAGGGCTTAAACCGCGTCGAAACCCTGATGCGCACATTATAACGGAATAGAACCACTTGATCGAATCTGCAAATGTAAGGGGGTGAACTAACCACACCCTTACATTTGCAGATGGCAACGTACTGTTTTAGCATAGGTGATCATGTATTTCATGTGATGCCTCTACTGCAAAATCTTATACTGTAAAAATAATACCTGTGACGCTGAGGGGAGAAACATACTCATCTGCAGGGTTGAGAGCAGGGCGCTTTGATGTTTAAAGGGACAAAAGTTGTAATTGCCGGCGCAGTTATAAACTTTTCGTTGGGTGTATTCTACGCATGGTCTGTTTTTGCCGAGGGGTTGATTCTTGAGTATGGCTGGACGCAGGCAGAAGCGGCCTTGCCTTACACTGTGGAGCTGCTCATTTTCGGTTTTGCTATGATTTTTGCCGGCCGCTTTCAGGATCAAGTGGGGCCTCGCCAGGCGGCAATCATATGTGGGCTCTTGTCCGGAATGGCCCTGATACTATGTTATTTTTTTCTTACCCCCCTGTCGCTGACGCTGTTTTTCGGAATATTATTTGGGATTTCACCGGCTTTTGGTTATGCTGCGACAACTCCCACGGCTATGAAATGGTTTCCGCCCGAAAAAAGGGGCCTGATCACAGGATTTGTAGTTATGCCGATGGGGGCGGCACCTTTGATCTGGTCACCCCTGGTTAAGGTGCTGGCGGAAAAAGTAGGTATCAGGGCAACATTTGGAATATGCGGTGTCTTTGTTTTATTATCAATTACGCTTGCTGCGTTGGTGATTACAAATCCTAATGGCTTTCCAAAACAGCCGATTACAACCCCGCTTGCTTCTGTTTTTGCCGGGGTCAGCTGGAAACGTCTGACCCGAAATCCAAATTTTGTATATCTATGGCTGATAGACGGTATTACTGCAGGCATCGGGCTTATGTTTATCGGTCAGCTGGCACAGCTAGCTCTGATAAACTATCAACTGACATGGGGTTACCTCTTGGTTTCGCTCTTTTCTGTAACGAACATCATTGGCAGGTTGGGCGGTGGTTTTCTCTGCGATCGAATTGGCTGGGTGCGCAACATAAAAATGGCCCTATATTTACAAATGGCATCAATGATTTTCTTGTTAAGCGGCTGGGGAGAGGTTGCACTGGTGATAACCACATTGCTCATGGGCGCTTGCTATGGATTGCTGTGTTCTTCCTTTCCTATAGCACTGGAAAGACTATTTGGTTTAGAAGAATTTGGTTTTATTTATGGAATGTTGTCAACAGCTGCCGGTATTTCTGGGTTCGTGGGGCCTCTGGCTGCAGCTGCCTTGGTTGATTACAGTGGCAGTTATAGACCCGCTTTTATCGCTTGCATGGCTGCGGCAACTATTTGTTTTTTGGCGCTTTTTTTATTGCAGCGTCACATCCGGGTTTCGGAGGGTTCATCTCCTGAATCCAACCGCTCCTAACAACCTCATAGCTGACTCTTTATTCGGGAATATGCGGATTACCCTTTCCTGCCGGCGCACTTCCTGGTTTAAACGCTATAGAATATTGGTGCTGTGCAGACGCTTCCTGTAAGGCGCGGGCAGGGCCATAACCGCTGTGGCATCGTCAAAACCGCCTTCAAGGCACTGAATGGCTTTGGGAGCCTTTTCACTGAAATCTGCCAGGATACTACTATCACACGGCGGTTGATGAAAATAGCTGATATGTGGATAGGTATATGTCTGTATTTTAAATAATATCGGGAGCAGGAAAGCTTTACTTGCTTGAAGAGAAACAGTGTAAAAAAATATAATAATCCTCAAAGTGGTGCCGATTTATTGCCAACAATGCTGGTTATTGAGCACATAGTTGACTGACTATGAGTGAACGGGGATTGAAAATTTCGGTAAAGGTTTGGTCGTGGGCATCTTTTTGAATGGCACCATAATTGCATTAAATATTTAGCGAAAACAAAAAGTTGTGGAAACTGGCAGGTGGTGTCATTATCAAAATGATTAGGGGAGGTAAAACTTAAGTGGCGTTAATCAAGAGGTTCATCTTTATTTTATTGGCAGCAGCCATGGTATTTGTGGTTAGCAGTTGTATATCTTCTGCTCCAAGTGATCAAAAGACATACGAGGAATATGTGGAAGGACTGCCTGAGGGCTGTTTGCCTGTACCGAGTGAATGTTATGAACAAGCTCTTGAGGAGGGACAGCTGAACACCTATGAATGGGCAGAATGGTGGCCCGAAGAGATTTACGAGGACTTTGAAAAAGAGTTCGGTATCAAGATTGTAAGGGACTATTTCGCTTCTGATGACGAAACAATTGCTAAATTTAAGCTTGATCCCAGTTCTCCTTATGATTGGGTATACACAGGTTTAAGGCCTGCAGTAACTATGAGGGAGATTGGTGCGCTTAAAGAGATAAACGATGAATGGGTACCTAACGTGGAAAAGTATATATCGGATTGGGCCTTAGAAAAAGGTGAAATATTCGGCGATCCTGGTTGGAAGTATGCCAAGCCCTCGCATGTGTCGGCTCTTGCATATGCATATAATACCGACTTTGTAGATGATTCTCGTATACCCTCATGGGCGGTTTTATTTAGGCCTGATAATAAATATGAGGGTAAAATTACCCTTGTTGATGATATGAAAGAGGTAATTACGAGTGCTCTAATATACCTGGGTTATAGGATTGACACAACTGACGAGGATGAGTTAAAAGAGGTAAAAGAGCTTCTTTTAAACTTAAAGCCTTCGGTAATGGCTTTTGACTGGTGGCCAGTAAGGTTGGTCCTCGAAGAAGAGGCTATTTTGGCCCATTGTTACGGTGGAGATTCGTTGTATTTTAACAAACACTTAGACTCCATTGGTGGCGCTTTGCCAACAGAGGGTACTCAGCTGGCCTTCGGCACCCATGGTATAGCTAAAGGTGCTCTGCACCCCGCTGCAGCGCACTTGTGGATAAATTACATCTGGCGTCCTGATATTATGGCGAAAATTATCGAAGCAATCGGATATACCCCTGTCCATACCGGGGTAGCTGATTTGTTGTCTGTAGAAATGAGGAATTGGCCTACGGCAATTTTGCCAGATGATTACTTTGAAAAATGCCAGTGGGATAGTCCAGCTTTATGGGAAGAGGAGTTAACAGATTTATGGACAGAAATATGGATGGAATTTAAAAAGTAATAAGGCTGATCCCTATGCTCTGTAGGGCCGGTTGGAAAATAATAACTACTGCGTGAATCAGAAAGAACGTTTTTGGCATAAGGCTATTTCATGGCAAGCAGGCATAGTTACAACAGGATCTGGGGTGTGGTGCTATATTTGTTGCTTAAAGCCAAATCTATTTTGAAGGGAAGTATCAATATGGGCTATCGTCATATTATTAATGTAGTTGATTCCCATACAGCTGGAGATCCCTTGAGACTAGTTCTTAGCGGCCTTCCTGCGATCAGAGGAAAAACCATGAAAGAAAAGATTGATTATTTAAATGAAAAGTTTCCTCATCTTTTGGGGATTATTATGCAGGAGCCGCGCGGTCACCGTGAGATGTTTGGTGCCATCCTGGTTGAACCTTTAGCAGAGGAGGCTGATTTCGGCCTGATTTTTACGGACACTACAAATTATTATTATGGCATGTGTGGCCACGGAACTATTGCGGCGGCAACTATCGTTGCCGAAATGGGTATGGTCGAATACTGTGAACCTGTAACCGAGATTACTTTTGAAACAGGCGCCGGCCTGGTTAAGACTTTGGTAGAGATTAAGGATCATGAGGCTGTGCACGTAACTATTAAGAATGTTCCCTCTTTCCTCTATAAGACTGGTATTGAAATAGATCTTTTGGAAATTGGATCCTTATCTGTTGACATATCTTATGGCGGAGGTTTTTTTATACTAGTGCCTGTTGAACAGTTAGGTGTGAAAATCGAAACTGATCAGGTTCGGTTACTACACTCTTATGCGGTAAATATTCGCGAAGCCGTGGAAAAGAAAACTCGGATTTACTACCCAGCCAAACCTGAAGCCAGTGAAGAGGTTGATGTTTTCTTTTATCAGAAAGTAGAAGGCGAAAAGAAGACATATAAAATATTGGAAATACTGGCCACCTCGAACCAATTAAGCCGTTCTCCCTGTGGAACAGGGACATCAGCCTTAATGGCGATGTTATACGGAAAGGGTGATTTGGAACTACAAGAGGAAATTAAGACGCAAAGTTTTATCGGTACAGAGTTTTTGAGTCGTCTTGTAGGAGAGGTTGACGAAGGACAGTACAGAGCCGTTATACCCCAGATTACAGCAAGCGCTTATATCACAGGATTTAATCAACTAGTGGTCAAGAACAGGGATCCTTTAGGCCTTGGGTTTATTTTTTAAACGAATATATTCTTTAAAGTTTTAATGAAATAATGTCTTTAATGGTACAAAACGTCAAATGGACTTGACCCAATATCGTCAGAAGAGTAATTTAAGGAGGATATTTAATGGCTAATCGTCTCAGGAGTGATCTAACTTTTGATTCAACTCAATTTAACTACATGTCGTCGAAGCAATGTGAGAAGATTCACCGAGCGGCCCTGGAGATACTGGAAAGAATCGGTGTTCTTCTTTACTCTGAGGAGGCAGTTGAACTGCTTAAAACGGCAGGTGCAGATGTGGATGGAAACCTGGTCCGGATCTCCTCCGGTCTGGTTGAGCGTGCCCTGGTAACGGTACCAAAGCGTGTGACCCTGTTTAATCGTGATGGAGACCTGGTAATGCCCGTGGAGGGGCACCGGGTATTTTTTGGCCCCGGTTCCGACTGCCTTAACATTCTAGACCATCGTACAGGAAAACGGAGAAAACCGGTGCTTAAGGATGTTCAGGAAGGTGTTATCCTCTGCGATGCTCTTCCTGAGATCGACTTTGTCATGTCCATGGTTTTACCGACTGATGTGGATACTTCCCTTGCCGATCGTTACCAGATGGAGATCCTGCTGTCCAATACAAAAAAACCGATATTATTTGTAACGTATGATTACAAAGGTTTCCTTGTAGCCGTGGAGATGGCTGAGACTGTAGCCGGGGGCGCCGATCAGCTTCGCCGGAGACCCAATGTGGTTGGTTTTATAAATGTGACTACGGGACTGCGTCATAATGAGGAATCTTTGCAAAAACTTCTATTTCTTGCCGGAAAAGGGCTTCCTGCAATTTATGCACCGGATGTATACAGCGGTGTTAGCGGACCAATAACCATACCCGGTTCTGTTGCCCTGGTGCTGGCCGGAGTCCTTGCCGGGATCGTTATTTCGCAGTTAAAACGGGAAGGTGCTCCCATAATTATCCCCGGTTGGGGCGGTGCTCCAATGGATCTTCGCACAACAGTAGCCCCCTACAGCCATCCTGATGCGCGCAGCATTATGGTGGCCATGGGGCATTACTATCAGCTGCCTGTCTTTGGCCTGGGCGGCAGCTCTGAGTCCAAACTTGCCGACCAGCAGGCAGCGGCTGAAGCGGCCTTAACATTAATGACTGAGGCGCTCTCAGGCGGCAATATAATTCACGATGTGGGTTATCTTGAGTCCGGCCTGATGTATTCTTTTACTCAACTTGTTATCTGTGCCGAAATGATCCGGTGGTTCAGGTACTACACGAAAGAGGTTGTGGTGGACGAAGAAACGCTGGCTCTGGATCTGATCATGCGTATTGCTCATGATGAGCAATACCTCCAACTGGATCATACTTTTAAGAATTTCAGACAGCACTATTATCCTAATCTCTTCGAGAGGGGAAACTATGACGGTTGGGTGGAGAAGGGTAGTAAAAGTTTAACAGAGAGAGCAACAGAAAAGGTTGAAAAATTACTTGCGGAGCACCGTCCGGAACCGTTGCCTGGAGAAATATTAAAAAAGCTGAAGGAGATTAGGGAGAGAGCGGTAGCCAGGGCAAAGAAATAAACAAATTAGCGCTTTTTGGTAAATAAACAATGCGATGAAAATATAAATATTTAAGGAAAACGAGATATGCTCCTTGGTTTCTTTAAATGAAGAATCTATTAGAGCGATTGCTTACTGATATAGACGCCTGTTGTCTGAGGGCAAGATGAGCATGCCACCTGTCATCCGCGTGGATGTTTAGGCTCACAATGGCGAGGTGGATATTAAAATGCTTACATTGGAGGGCTGCTGTACTGTTAATCATCTTGAGAAAATACCTGTATATCTGGCGCTGATTGATAGCCAGCCCGCAGGTACCATCAGCCTGCATCTCGGCCATTATTCGACCTGGAATGACTACTGGTACAGATCATATCGAGGACCTATTGTGTGGCGCCGCAATTCCGTACTGATTCAGCAGTATATGATCTGCCCATTGAGCAGTAAAAAAAGAAAGGAGTTATTTGAGATGATGCGAGATTACCGGGAAATATCTCTCTGGAAAGATGTTAGCGAAAGTGAATGGAACGACTGGCGCTGGCAAGTGGCGAATCGGATTACCACCCTGGAGGATCTGAAACAGGTAATCGAGCTAACGCCTGAAGAAGAGGAGGGGGTAAAGCAGTGTTTGCAGACATTGCGCATGGCCATCACCCCCTACTATGCCACGCTCATCGATCCCCATGACAGCAGCTGTCCCGTGCGCAAACAGGCTGTTCCCACAGCCATGGAGCTTCAGAAAGCCGCCTCTGATATGGTGGATCCGCTGTATGAAGACATTGATTCACCAGTGCCCGGCTTAACACACCGCTATCCCGACCGGGTACTTATGCTGGTAACCGATCAATGCTCCATGTACTGCCGCCACTGCACGCGGCGCCGCATTGCCGGCGTCACTGATATGCCCAGATCGAAGGAGGAGGTTGACCGGGCCATTGACTATGTCCGCCGCACCCCGGTGGTGCGCGATGTGCTCCTCTCCGGCGGCGATGGATTGCTTATTGATGATGATTTTATCGAATATATCCTGAAGGAATTGAAGGCGATCCCGCATGTGGAGATCATTCGTTTCGGATCCCGTACCCCCGTAGTGCTGCCGCAGCGGATCACTCCGGAGCTTTGTCGCATGCTGGCTAAATATCATCCCATATTTTTAAATGCTCATTTCAATAGTCCCAAGGAGATTACACCTGTCTCTGCGGCTGCCTGCGCCCGGCTGTCTGATGCGGGCATTCCGCTGGGCAACCAGACTGTCCTCATGAAAGGGGTCAACGATTGCCCGCTGGTGATGAAAGAGCTGGTCCAGGGGCTGCTCAAGATCAGGGTTCGCCCCTACTATATGTACCAGTGCGATCTTTCGCAAGGGATCGAGCATTTCCGCACGCCTGTGGCCGCGGGCCTGGAAATTATCGAATACTTAAGAGGGCACACATCAGGTCTGGCTATTCCATATTTTTGCATCGATGCGCCCGGCGGCGGTGGGAAGATCCCTGTTTCACCGCAGTACCTGATCTCGCAGTCTCCTGACCGGGTGGTGCTGCGCAACTTTGAAGGCGGTATCTACACCTATACGCAGCCCAAGCATACCATTGATCCCGAGCAAGTCTGCGGCCTTTGCGGCGGTAAGCACAATGAAGAGGCTTACGGCGTTAGCCGGATGCTCGCCGGCAAAGTTGTGGCCATGGAGCCCGAGGAGAAGGATTAGCATCTGCATCTGGCTGACTGGCTGCAGTAAAGGGACCGGGTGAATAGAATTTTGGTACAGACTGTTACCCCCTGAAGGCGCTGCAGCAGGGGCGGAACTAGCCCTGCTGCAGCGGTTCTAGCGCCGTTATGGGTAGCTACTGTAGCAAGGAGCGGTGCCGGTAATTGGGCTCCCTCCGGTTAGGGAAAAGACAGGGGTGCTGCCTTTTCCGGTTGGAATAGTTTTTGCTTTAATTCCATCGAGGGGTTGAATCCCTCAGAAGTAAAAAATGACAAGGAGGCGTAATTCAATGATCAAGAGAAAGTATGAACCTGTACGGTCGTGCCTTGAATTTCGGGTATTAAGTGAGCGAGATATCCGAAGAATTCACGAAGCGGCTCTGGAGGTTATGGAGGAAGCCGGTGTAAGGTTTCCCTCGGAAAGGGCCCTCGATATTCTCGAGGAAGCCGGCTGCAAGGTGGACCGGGAGACACAGGTGGCTAAATTACCTGCTTCGCTGGTAATGGAGATGTTGCGGAAGGCACCGGCCCAGTTTCTGCTGGCCGGACGCGATTCCAAGGATGACATTTTTATTGACGGTCATACCTCTTACCTTTCTACCGACGGTTGCGCAGTCGATTTTTATGATATCGAAACAGGGGAGTTGCGCCGCTCGAGGAAGCAGGATATTACAGATGCCTGTAAGGTGGCCGACTTTTTACCGGAGATCTCCTACATCTGGGGTCCGCCGGTGAGCGCCCAGGATGTTCCCGCCGTGACCCGTCCCCTGCATGAGATCGAGGCGAGCATGGACGGCACGACAATGCATATACAGCCGGAAACGGTGATTTCGCACGAAATGGCTCACTTTGCCCTGGAGATGGCTTCCGTTGTAGCCGGGGGGAAGGAGGCGTTACGCCGCCGCCCGCTCTTCTCTTACATGCAGTGCGCAACCGACCCGCTGGGTCAGGATGGGGGCAGCCTGGATGCCTCCATGGTAGCTGCAGAGTGGGGCATCCCCACAGGATTTATGCCTATGCCCATGTCCTGCGCTACCGCGCCGGCCACGCTTGCCGGCAACCTGGTTGTGGCCACCGTTGATGCCGTCAGCCCCCTGGTGCTGATGCAGCTGGTCAATCCGGGGACTCCGGTTTACTTTGCCGCCGCTCCCACGGCAATTGATCTGCAGACCGGCGGCTACACCGGAGGCGGACCCGAGGATCACTTGCTGTCTGCGGGATTCAGTGAGATCTGCCATTTCTATCAAATTCCGCTGGCAATGGGTGCTTTTGCCACCGGCGCCAAGGAGCCGGACTGGCAGGCTGCGGTGGACAACTGCTTTGCCGGCCTGATGCCTGTACTGACAAGGACATCAATATTGAACGGAGCCGGAACCCTCAACGGTTCCAAGATATTTTCGCTGCAGGAACTGATCATGGACGCCGAGATTTATAGCATCATTGCCAAGGTGGCCGAGGGGATCGAAGTTACCGAGGAAACACTGGCTGTTGATCTCATCAAGGAAATCGGTCCAGGTGGAAATTTCCTGGCAGCAAAGCATACCCGCAAACATATGGGGAAGATCTGGCGGCCCACCGTCTATGATCGCAAACCCTATGGGGCCTGGATGGAGAGCGGCAAAGAGGGCGCCTTTGAGGAGGCTACCGAGGCAGCCCGCTGGATCTTGAAAAACCATGAAGTGAAACCCCTTGATCCAAAGATCAAGGAAGAGTTTGCCAAGATCATTCGGACGGCTGAGAAAGAGCTGTCCAGGTAAAGAACTTTCTGAAAGGGGATAATAAGGATGGAAAAAGATAAGCTTTTTGCTGAAATGAAGCAGGCGGTATTGGAGGGGGAGATCGAGCTTGCCGAAGAGCTGGCTCAGAAGGCTGTGGAAGGCGGTCTTAACCCCCTGGAGGCAATTGAGACAGGCTATGTCCCAGGCATTGATGAGGTGGGCGCGCTTTTTGAACAGGGAGAGATATTCTTACCTGAGCTAATCGCCGCCGCCGAAGCAATGAAAGCGGCTCTCGCTGTACTGGAGCCTGTTTTGCAGGAGCGGGACATGTCACGGGATATTCTGGGGAAAGTTGTCATCGGGACCATGCATAACGACATCCATGATATTGGGAAAGATATGGTTGCATCCATGCTTATGGCTGCGGGCTTTGAGGTCACGAACCTGGGGATTAATGTTCCCTGCGATCTCTTTATCAGCACTGCAAAAAAGGAGCAGGCCCAAATCCTGGCACTCTCCGCCTTGTTGACCACGACCATGCCCGAACAGAAGCTTGTTATCGAAGCTCTGGAGAGGGAGGGGCTGCGCAGCGGGGTGAAGGTCCTTGTGGGCGGCGCTCCGGTGAATCAGCAGTGGGCTGATGAGATCGAGGCTGACGGCTACGCCGAAAACGCTATCGAAGCAGTGAAGGTGGCCAGGGAGCTTCTAGGAAAGTAACTGCCAAAGAAATTAGAGAAGGAGGAGTAATATAGAATGGGCAAATTTACCTTTGATGGACAGCCGAAATTGAGGCTTCTTTCGGACGAACAGATCAAGCTGATTCATGAAAAAGCGCTTTATATTCTTGAGACCGCCGGAGTCCGCTTTGAATCGGATGAGGCTCTGAAAATTCTCAAGGATCATGGGGCTGACGTTGATTTTGAAAACAAGGTTGTTAAGTTCAAAGCGGAGATGGTACTTGATGCCATTAAGAAAGCGCCTGAAGGCGTAAAGCTCTATAACAGAGAGGGCGATTTGGCTGCCGACCTGAGCGGCAACAATATACATTTTGATCCTGTTTCAGCGCCGATCAAAATTCTCGAATCCGACGGGAAGACATCCCGCCAATCTCTGGCTCAAGATCTGGCGAACATATCCAGGGTTAATGACACCCTGGGCAATACTGCCATGCAATCGAGCTCCTGCGTTCTCTATGACGTCCCAAAACTTATAGGTGACAGTTACCGTACCTATATCATGCTTAAGAATTCACCCAAGGCGATCATTACAGGCGGTTTCAGCGTGCACGGTGTTCCCTATATGCGTGATATGCTGGCGGCGGTAGTGGGGGGCCCGGACCGGCTGCGTGAAAAACCGGTAGCCATCTTCGACATCTGTCCTTCGCCGCCCCTGAAGTGGACTCATATCAGTTCGCAGAATATTATTGACTGCGCCCGCAACGGCCTTCCCATGGAGACGGTCTCCATGCCCATGCCCGGCGCCGCCACACCGGCGACGCTGGCCGGCTCCATCGTGGTCCATACGGCTGAGACGCTGAGCGGCGTTGTCCTGGCTCAGGCCGTCTCCGCGGGCGCGCCGGTAATCTACGGCGGAGCGCCGGTTCACTTTGATATGCGCACCGGCACCACGCCTCTTTCGGCTATTGAAGCAACGATGATCGGGGCTTCCTATGCCCAGATGGGCAAATATTACGGCATGCCCACTCATACATACGCATGCCTCAGCGATTCCATGGTTGTCGATGCGCAGGCCGGGTTGGAGACGAGCATGAGCGGTATTGTGGCGCAGCTGGCAGGGATCAATGTTATCTCCGGAGTTGGCGGACTGGAATTCGTCAGCACCGTCAGTCTAGAAAAGCTGGTGATCGACAACGAGATCTGCGGTATGGCGCTGCGGCTTGATCGTGGCATAGACACCTCCGAGGAGGCCCTTGCTATTGATCTGATCCGGGACCTCGGTCCCGGCGGTGATTATCTCTCCACGGATCATACCTTCAAATGGTTCAAAAAAGAGCCGTACATCCCCTCGACAATCATCGAGCGCCGTGATCGTAAAAACTGGGAAAACGACGGGGCTAAAAACGCTTTTGACCGGGCCCGGGAGAAAGTCAAGGATATTCTGGAGAACCACCAGCCGGCGCCGCTGGACAGGGAGAGGGCTGAAAAGCTGGACTGGGTTACTGTGAAAATCATGGAAGAGCTGGGTATTGACAACCTGCCGCTGGGGCCCAGATAACAGGATAGTTATGGTACAATAAAGGAGGAGTATAACCCTATGGCAAATCTGGAGGTAATCAAAAACAGCGTTATTGAAGGAAATGTAACTGCCGCAGCCGACGAAACAAAGTCCTGTCTTGAATCAGGAATGGATCCCATGGAGATCATCAACCAGGGCCTTGTTGCAGGCATGAATGTCGTCGGCCCGCGTTTCAAGGCGGGAGAGATGTTCGTCCCCGAGGTGCTCATGTCGGCCAAAGCGATGCATGCGGGGATGGCTCTGGTGAAAGAAAAAATGGTCGACTTCGAGATGCCCAGCTCCGGCAAAGTGATCATCGGTACGGTGAAGGGCGATTTGCATGATATCGGCAAAAACCTGGTGGCTATCATGCTTGAGAGCAGCGGTTTCACGGTAGTGAATCTAGGCGTAGACATACCGCCGGAGAAATTTGCCGAGGCGGTGAAAGAACATGAGCCGCAGGTGGTGGGCCTTTCAGCCTTGCTGACAACCACCATGCTGGAGATGAAAGAGACTATCGATTATCTGAAAGAAGAGGGCCTGCGCGACAAGGTTAAAGTGGTCATCGGCGGAGCGCCGGTAACCGATGATTTTTCCACCGAGATTGGTGCCGACGGCTATGCGCCTGACGGCGGTTCGGCGGTAGAGCTGGTGCAGCGTCTTATCGGCTGAAAACCCCGGATCTGATTTGATACACACACACTTTATTTACAGCAAGAACGATCAGGGCTGTCTTGAAAGGCAGCCCTTTTATCTTTCCAACAACCGCTTGGACAATTCGGAAGGTTCTGGTGTAGCAGTATTTGCCATCTAAAATTTATCCCATAAAAACCCATCAGGCGCACGTTACACCTTTAATGACCTTGTCGGGCAGGATCCCGTGATGATCGAACTGAAGGTTGCGGGCCAAAAGGTGGTCCCAAGCAGCTCGCCCATCCTTGTTTACGGGGAAACAGGTACCGGTAAGGAGCACCTCATTCAAGAGCGTTCCTTCGAAGCTTCACCAAAAAGCTATAATTGCCGGCAGTTGGACCGGGGGCAGCAAGTCAGGTGCCGGCTAATGAGCCGTATATGCCGAAATTACGGCAGAGGAATCTGCAAAATTAATTTCTGATAGAGCCTTTAAAGCTTTTTCCTCTGAAACTGCCCCGGATTCTTGGTACAACAATTGCAAAATATAACGAGCAACAGCAGTTAGTGCAGTTCTAACTGAATTCGAGGCGCTTCAAAATCAGGATCAGATCGATCCGTATTCAAGATGGGGGAATAGACATGGAAAAACGGCCTTATGCAATTGTCGAATGGAATGATGTTGAAAGCGATGCTAAAGGGTGGCTTTGCGTTTACAATTTTGTAAACCACTACAGCGGGGGCGGAACCCGGATGCATCCAACAGTAACCAAAGAGGAAGTGATCCGCCTGGCGACCACAATGGGCTACAAATATAAAGCGGCTGAATCCCTGACCACAGGAGGCTGTAAGGGGGGAATAGCTTACGATTACAAGGCACCCGACGCAAAGGATGTTTTAAGAAGGTACCTCATTGCGATGGCTCCGTACATCAAGGCAGGCGTATCCATAGGGGGGGACCTGGGAGTTGATTACGGCGATGTTCTTGAAATCCTGGATGAACTTGGAATCGGCCTTCCGGCTACCAGGGAAATGAAGACGGATCCCAGGATTATCAAAGGTATTGAAGACCATGATGAGCTTTGCGGCATGAGCTATGACGGTTTTAAAATGTACGATATGATCACCGGTTATGGCTGCGCTGCAGGCCTGGATGAAGCATGGAAATTTAAATCGGGTAAAGAGGGCGCCCGCATTGTTTTGCAGGGCTTTGGCTGCGTGGGGGCCTCCATGGCCAAGAGCCTTGATCAGATGGGTTATAAAGTAGTGGGAATCGCTGACGCAAACTGTATGGTGTACTGCCGGGAGGGGCTGAATGTAAAAAAACTCCTGGATACAAGAAAGCCGAAGGGGGAATTGAATCCGGAGGCTTTTGAAAACAACTATTCGGTTATGAAAAACTTAGAATGGCTTGATGTAGATTGTGACATTCTGGTGCCGGCGGCATTGGAAGGTGTGATCAACAAGAACAACGCTCACAAAGTAAAGGCAAGCCTGATCGTGGAGGCTGCCAATATTCCAATTACTGCGGAAGCTGATGAAATTCTGGCCAAAAAGAATGTGGATATCTGCGTAGATTTTGTGACAAACATTGGCGGCGTCCGTATCTACGACGTGGCAGTTTTCGGACTGGTGCCTTGTATTCCCGAAACCATCGTTGAAGATACCGTTTCCTTGATCCGCAAGAACATCAGGCTGGTTTTTGAAAAAGCGGCTGCTGAAAAGAAGACTACCAGACAGGTGGCTCGTGAGCTCTTTGTTCCGGACACTTTCGATACCCCTGACATCTAGCCGGGGGAACACGTTGTTGCAGTGATGTTTTAATAACCCTGGAATCAGCTATTTTTAGATATTTGATTTGTAAGCAAATGGAAACGATGGAGGATAGCTATGTTCGTAGCAGTTAATAAGCCGGGAGCTGAACGAAAAATTGTATTTTTAAAAGGGATGGCTATTGTTTGTCAAAAAAAGTCGAATCCTGTTATTTCTGTTTTTGGTGGGGCAGGGGGCCTGGCAAATAAAAATTTATGGGAAAAGGAATAACTTTTGTCTTTGGACGCAGCGAGTTGTATTCAAGATAAGAAAGCTTTGCTGTCACAGCGAACACTTACCTTTATAATTATCACAATTTTTCTCATGTCTATAGGTGAAGGTGCTGTAACCCCTGCCATACCTATTCATGGTACTGCTCTTGGTGCCTCATACAGACAGCTTGGTTATTTTATGACTGGATACTCCTTTGCGTATACGATTATGACGGTTACTGCTGGCATGATTTCAGATCAGATTGGGCGGAAACGTGTCCTATTGTTAAGTATCGTGTTATCTGCTATTGCCTCCTTTGGCTATTGTTGTGTGGCTACACCCGTGTCCTTGCTCTGCTTCCGTACTCTGGAGGGAGCTAGCAGGGGTATCCTTTGGCCAATTGCTGAAGCCATCGTCGCAGATAATACAACATTTGATCTTCGCAGTAAAGTTATGGGCCGTTTTACAGGGGCTTACGGCTTGGGCTCCGTTGCAGGTACCCTGAGCGGAGGTTTTATTATGGAATATTTCCATGTTAGTGCTGTTTTCCCCATTTATCCGCTAATCTGCCTGGGTGTTGTTGGCGCCATTCTCTACGGAATTACTGATAAAATATCGGCACCCCGCCCTTGCCAAGGTTCTTTGAAGATTCCGGAAGGGGTAAATGTTTTTAATGAGATTAAAAAGATCTGGCCGGTTTGCCTGGCCGGGTTTGCTTATGCCGGTTTTCTTTATTCCATATTGGGGCTTCTTCCCAGAATTGCTGACTATGCCGGCGCCTTTTTGCATCAAATTGGCTACATACTCGCTTTATTCTGGGCAGCCCGCCTTGTAGCTTTCATTGCTTGTGGAGAAGCTGCTGCACATATAGGACGAAAAACAGTTCTTTTAATCGGCTTTGTTTTTGTAATACTGTCTACAGTTATTTTATTTTTAGCTGCTGATTTTAAAACACTTATGATCGCGGCAGCGGTGGGCGGTATTGGCTCCGGGACTTTGTTTACAATTGTCATTACCCTCGTTGCTGATCTGGTAAATCCTTCCTTCCTTGGTTTTGGAATGGGATTTCTTGAATTCTGCATGGGTATAGGCATGATCATTCAGACAACCCTGTCGGGAATCACTGGTGAAGCATTGGGGATAAACTATACTTTCCTGTTTGTGTTCATCACTTCGGTAATCACATTTATTATTATATCGGTTTATCTTCACTTGCCTGCCCACAAATGAAAATAGGGTTAACCACCTTACTGCCCGATTATAGGCCCGTATTGCTGAAAACCTGGCAGTTGTTGCGGCTGATCTAAAGTATTTCTACGTTATACATTGGCATATTTATTGCGTTAATAGATAAGTGCTTGGATGAGATGGTGATATGCCTTTTTACTTTTACAGTATTAGATTGAGGGGGAATTTAATTGAACAACACATTGGCATAATTATTGCACTATATTCTACATGATAGGAAGAAGCGGCTATTTGTTGTTTCTAGTATAGTTTTTATATTAGAGGAGGATGTATTAAATTGACAAAAACATTGCTCATCTCTCAGGAAATTGTAAAAGAAAAACTTCCTATGAAAAAAGCGATCGAACTGGCTGAAAAAACTTTTGTAGAACATGGCAATGACCAGGTAGTTATGCCGGCAAAAATTACTTTAGATACAGGGGAGCGTAGCAGTTGGCCGGCTTATGGCGGGTCATACAATGCAATGCCTGCTTATATAGGTTCTGATGTTGATATATCGGGCATTAAGTGGATATGGGGCTTTAACGATAATGTTAAAAAAGGAATTCCATATATAGGCGCTCTTATAATACTCAATGATTCCAGAACCGGGGAGCCCCTGGCAATAATGGATGCAGCATATATAACGGAAATAAGAACAGGAGCCTCAACTGGAGTCGCAGCCAAGTATCTTGCAAAAAAGAATTCAAAAAGCGCAGCTATAATAGGCGCTGGATTGCAGGGAAGAAGCAATCTTGTCGCGTTAAAAGAAGCTCTGGATATAAAAGAATTCAAAATAGTTGACATTAGAAAAGAAGCTGCTAAAAAACTGGCCGAGGAGGTGAGCAAAAAGTACGGAATAGATGCAAGGGCTGTAGACACAAATCAAGAAGCCGTAGAGGGATCAGACGTAATTGTTACAGTAACCACCGCAAATGAGCCGCTAGTAATGAAAGAATGGTTGACCGACGGGGCACTCGTTGTTTGTGTGGGATCTTACCAGGAGTTAGAAGACAGTATTCCGTTAACTGCAGATAAACTTGTAGTTGATAGCTGGGCCCAAAATTCTCATAGAGGGGAGCTCCGGCGCTTAGTTGCTGATGGGAAAATAAGTGAAAATAACATTTATGCGGAAATGGGACCGATAGTTGTCGGGAAGGTGCCCGCAAGGGAAAACGATAAGGAAATGATTTGCGCCTGCTTGATCGGTATGGGTTCAATTGATATTGCTATAGGCGGTTATATTTTCAACTCAGTCAAAAATGAAGAGGGAAACAGCGTGTTTTCTTTTAGATGAATCTAGCATAAAAGTACGGTGCCACCGAATGCTTTTTAAAATGAAAAGAAAATTATACGAGCGAAAGGAAGAGTGGTTATGAGAAAATATGCTTTATATGCAACAATATTAATAATAGCATTGACTCTGTTGGTTGCAGGTTGCGGCGAAACAGAAAACGGAGAAGAAGCACAATTACAAATTGCAACGATTGCTACTGCGATGGCACCCATAACCGACTGGGACCCCGCTATATGCACCAACACCGAGAATCAGGTGTTTTGTAATACCTATGAGACTTTGCTCCTGTATGAATCCGACACTAATACGTACAGGCCTGTTTTAGCTACAGAATACAGCAAAAGCGAAGATGGGCTTGTGTGGTCGTTCAAGCTTCGGGAAGGCGTAAAGTTTCATGACGGCACCGATTTCAATGCCGATGCCGTGAAGTATAGTATAGAGAGAACAAAAAACGGCAAAAAGGGAATGTCCTATCTTTGGGACAGTCTGGAAGAGGTAAGGGTGGTAGATGAGTACACAGTAGAGTTTATTCTGGAGTATCCGACTCCACTGGAAACTATAGTAGCAACTGCTTATTGCGGATGGATTTATTCACCCGAAGTAGGCACAGATTTTCAGAAAGGTACAGATTGGTTTTCTGAAGGACAGGAAGCAGGTACCGGTCCATACATGATAGAGAAAGTGGTACATGGGAATGAAGTGGTTTTGACTAAATTTGAAGATTATTGGGGTGGTTGGGAAGGTAAGCATTTTGACAAAGCCTTGTTCAAGATGGTGGAGGAAAATGCTTCCAGAAGGCAAATTATCGAGAGTGGCGAGGCTGACTCCGTAACCCGTTTGATGCCGGAAGATGTGATGGCGTTAAAATCAAATCCAAACCTTGATGTGGTGGAGATCCAGTATTACAGAAATGTTATTTGTCTTTTGAATACAGAAAAACCGCCAACGAACAATAAGCTGGTGCGTCAGGCCCTGGCGTACGCCTATCCATATCAGGAGATAGTTGATCATGTCAAACTGGGTTTGGCCAGTGTGCCAACAGACATAATGATTCCAGGTAACTTGTGGGGTGCGACCGAAAGCATGCCATACAAATATGATCTGGATAAAGCCAAAGAGCTGTTAACAGAAGCAGGTTATCCTGATGGTGGGATAAAGGTAACAATAACAGTCAATTCTGCTTTTGAGGATCGTAAAAAATGTGTGGAAGTGTGGAAATCTGAACTTGCAAAAATAAATGTTGAATTAGACATCAAATCATTAACGTACGATGGCCAGTTAAGCATGGGAAGCAGCCCAGACCCTGATGAGCGCCAACATCTCATGACTATGGGATGGTATGCAGACCCGGTAGATCCGTCTTCCTATTACTCTATGTTTGTTCCAACAGACTCTACCTGGAACTACTCATATTACAAAAACAGTGAGATTGATAAGGATATTCAGGAAGCCTATGTGATGAGTTGTTTGGACATAGAAAAATCGGTAGAAATGTACCAGGCAATTGGAAAAAAACTCGCAGAGGAATGTATTTCCATCAACTTGGGCGATGAGAAGACAGCTATGATTAACAATAAGAGCCTGAAAGGATATAAACCCAATTTGGGTTATACAGATGTAATCTTTCTGTACGATTGCTACCGGGAGGAGTAAGAGGTTTGTATAAGACGGTTGCATTGTAAAGACAGCGGAGTTTAGATAAAATCTAAACTCCGCGATTATTACAAGGGAGCAGTAAAACATGAGAAAATACATTTCGAGAAGATTGCTTTTAACCATTATCGTATTGTTCGGAATTGTATTAATCGTTTTTGCCTTAACGCGGGTTTTACCTGCAGATCCTGCCCGAAAATGGGCGGGTTCAAGGGCGACGGAAGAGCAAATTCAGGCAGCAACCGTGGAGCTTGGTTTGGACAAACCTCTACACATTCAGTTTGGACGATATTTAGTTGGTTTGCTTCATGGGGATTTAGGATATTCATACCGAACACACAGATCTGTTACGACTGAACTAATCGAAGCCATCCCGGCAACGGTGGAACTTGTGATCGTGGCGGTGGTGATGGGGGTGATTGTCGGCATATTTTTTGGTGTATACTCTGCGAAATACAATAACAGATTACTTGATCACACCATCAGATTTGTGAATATCGGCTCAGTTTCGATCCCGCCTTTTTGGACAGCTATAGCATTGCAGCTGATCTTTTATGGGGTGCTACACCTTCTCCCATTGGGCGGGCGGTTGAGCACGGAGATGTCACTTTTGCATGATCAGCCGCACGTAACAGGTTTGCTCATGCTGGATTGTCTCCTGACAGGTAAGTTTGCAATGTTCAAGGATGCTTTTCTCCACATTATTCTGCCGGCAATCCCGCTTTCACTGTACCCTTCCGGGGTGGTGGCCAGGCAGACCAGATCCGCGCTGCTAGAGGTTTTGGGAGAGGATTATATCACTGCCGGCCGCTCTTATGGTATCAATGAGTCGTTTATCCTATGGTCTTACGCCCTGAAAAATACTATGGGTGCAACGGTAACGGTAATCACCTTGACCATAGGCTACCAGATGGTAAATACCTTTCTGATCGAATCTATCTTCAGTTGGCCGGGTATCGGCAAGTATGTATCGGAAGCCGTAATGGCCCTGGATTACCCTGCGATTATGGGGGTTACCCTGTTTTCTGCAGTTGTGTACTTGATCCTGAATTTTATAGCAGATTTGATCATTGCACTTGATCCGCGGATCAGGGTGTAGAAAGGCGGTATATATTTCATGCTATTTTCAAAAAAAATATTGCAGGCAAAGCTTAAAGAACTGAAAGAAACGTTTTATTTGCTGAACAGGAACCTGTTAACAAGGGTTGCGCTTATTGTGCTGGCGATTCTGATCCTGACGGCAATATTTGCCCCTCTCCTCGCGCCTTATCCTGAAGACGCCGGGACAGCGACCCACCCGACAAACAGTTTGGCGCCCATGTCTGCGGAGCACATTATGGGCACAGATGAGCTTGGCCGGGATATATTGAGCAAAATCATATATGGAACTCGGATTTCTCTTTCTACAGCTGTGATCACTATAATCTTCGCTCTGTCCATCGGCTTGACACTGGGCGCAGTAGCAGGCGCAACGGGAGGTTGGGTTGATGAAGTGATAATGAGGACTACAGACACATTTTTAAGCTTTCCTCCATTGCTGATGGCGGTGGCTATTGCGGCCCTTTTGGGTCCCTCGTTAGTAAACGCACAGATTGCTATTATAGTAACTTATTGGCCGTGGTATACCCGGTTAATGCGGGGGCAGGCTGTTTCGGTAAAGGAGAAGCAGTATGTCAAGGCGGCGGAAGCTATTGGAACCAAAAAATTAGCGATCATTTTCCGACATATCGTGCCGAACTGTTTGGCGCCCATTATCGTGCAGTCGTCCATGGACATGGGCTCTGTAATACTCACGCTGGCGAGCCTGAGTTTTCTCGGTCTTGGAGCCCAGTCGCCCACACCTGAATGGGGACTTATGGTGAGCATCAGCAAAAACTATGTCATGAGTTCCTGGTGGTATAGCATATTTCCTGGCCTTGCCATATTTGTCACCGTTTTGACATTCAATCTTCTCGGTGACGGGCTGCGGGAAGTCCTTGATCCCAAGACGAGAAAGAATTAGGAGGCGCGACATGAGTAAGTATTTAGAGATCAAAGACTTAAAAGTAGATTACAAAACTTTCGGAGTAGCTGAAAGGGTACTTGATATTGACTATATCGGGATTGAGAGAGGGAAGACATTCGGAATCGTCGGGGAAAGTGGATCTGGAAAGACGGTTTTGGCATTAACCATCCAAAGACTGCTCTCTATGCCGCCGGGAGAAATTGTCTCGGGAGAAATCTGGCTGGATGGCGAAAACGTTCTTGAGAAAAAGGAAGATGAGATGCGTTTTATCCGGGGGCGGAAGGTTTCCATGATCTTCCAAGACCCTATGTCAGCTCTAAATCCGGTTTTTACAGTGGGATATCAGATGAGAAAAATTCTGTTGGAGCAGCAGAAGATTGGAAAGAAGGAAGCAGAAGAACAAGTTCTGGAAATGATTAAAACTGTAAAGCTGCCTGATCCGGATAAAATGATCCAAAAATACCCTCATGAGTTAAGCGGGGGGCAAAGGCAAAGAATTATTATTGGGATGGCCCTTCTATGCAACGCCAAGCTGATCATAGCCGATGAGCCCACAAGGAATCTTGATGTAACAATCCAGGCGGGGATTTTAAAACTTATATACGAACTGCAGAAACAATTCAATGTCACCGTCTTGTTTATTGCCAACAACCTGAGCCTTGTATCGGTTGTATGTGATGAGATGGCGATCCTCAAGGATGGGGTCATCGTTGAGAAGGGAAAAACAAAAGAGATTATCAAAAACCCACAGCATGAATATACAAAACTGTTGATTAAATCGGTCACCCCGGAAAAATCCAGGAGCAGTAACTCTGAGCAGACGGGTGAGAAAAGCCCCGGTGTTTTAGAAATTAAGCAAGATAATATTCTTGAAGTTAAATCGCTAAAAAAGTATTTTCCTGTCCAGAGTCAGTTTACCAAGGAAAAAGATGTTTTTGTGAAAGCTGTGGACGATGTTGACTTTAATTTAAGAAGGGGAGAAATACTGGGGATCGTAGGTGAATCAGGTTGCGGCAAGTCAACATTGGTCAATACAATTCTCTTTTTACACCAGCCCACGGAAGGGCAGGTTATTTTTGATGGAGCAGAAATATTTAAGTTGCAGAAAAGCACTTTACGGGAAGCCAGGAAAGATGTGCAGATTGTTTTTCAGGATCCATTTTGGTCTTTGAATCCCAGGATGCTGACGAAGGATATTATCGGAGAACCCTTGAAAGTACACAAAAGGCTGAAAAGTGAAGAGTACTTGAACGAGGTACAGGATATCGCCGAGATGGTGGGATTGCCCAGGGATTCGGTGTACAAGTATCCGCATGAATTTAGCGGCGGTCAGCGACAAAGGATTGCCATTGCAAGAGCACTGTCAGTCCATCCTAAGCTTGTGGTGCTTGATGAGCCTACTTCTGCTATCGATGTTCTTTCGCAATCTCAGATATTGGATTTGTTGGATGAACTGAAAGAAAAACTCCGTTTAACCTACATTATCATCTCTCATGATCTAAGTGTGGTAAATTACCTGGCGAATAATATCATCGTCATGTATCTGGGGAAAATCGTGGAATACGGTTCGGCAAATGTGATTTTTAAACATCCCAAACATCCCTATACAAAGGCCTTATTTAACTCGATACCCAGCATGAGGACAAAAAGCCTTATGGACCTGTCCAGTATCAAAGGTGAGGTACCCAGTGCAATCAATCCTCCCGAGGGGTGCAGGTTTAACCCCCGTTGTGAACACTGTATGGAAGTCTGCAAAACGCAGAATCCGGATATGAAAGAGGTGGAAGGAAGACAAGTGGCTTGCTTTTTGTATGGCAATTGATGAATTTTGCAGATAGAGTGATGCGTCATTTTAGAAGAAAGCGCATCTCTAGGCGGCAGCTGATTGTTGCATTGCGATATTATCAAAAGGTCTGCGCTGCCGGCATGGGATTGGTGATTACAATTTGACCAACCAATAAGGGAGGATGATGAACAACAGTTGCCGGTGCTGTTGGCTTTGTAGGAGCTCTGGCTGCCGCTGCGTTGGCTGACTGAAGTGATTCAGCACCGCTTTTCTGATAAGCCTGTCGGCAAACCTGGCCTGATTTCTTTTAGTTTTCTGTTACAACATCATATCAGTCTACCAGTAAATTAGCCGGCAGGTTCCGGTACCGGCGGAGAGATACCCTATATTTAGAAGGGGTCTGTAAATCTTTCTCGCTAATGGTCTCTGCCTGGGAAATATGGCAAATGAAAAAAGGGGCGAAATTGCTTTTATCAGCGGGCCAGGACAAAATTATCTTTGACTCATCTTGTGTGCAAAGTTGGGAATAAAGGGTTTAAAGAGTTCCAGTCGAAATGTTTTCCCATGAACGATACCGCTTGGACAGACAGGAAACTGCAAAATAATTGGCACTTCAATTCCGGTAAAAATCCAGCACTTACAGCAGTGACATAGAGTATCTCCAATTTACTCCTTATTCAGAAACAATGGTTTGCTTATTTAAGCGAACAGCCAGAGAAATTTCAGCAGACAGAAAGAACTGGTATTATTGCCTGCAATGATGCAGGCAGCGTAAGTAATATAGCATTGAAGACCATGGAACTGTAGCTGGCATCACATTTGCATATGTATAGTATATGTATGTATATGGGACTGGCTTAAAAATGCCGGGGCACCCAAAGAGTCGTCTCCAAAGATGCAGGAAAGAGAGGGAACAAGCCTTATAAAGGGGAATGCGGCAAGCTTTCACAGAAACAAGGGGAACTTGAAAGGAATGAACAGGGAAAGGTCAGTGGTATGTGATGAATAATCGGCAGGCGGGCAGAGGAGAAGCGATTAAAATCCGGCAGGCTGTTGAATCAGATGAGCAGGTGGTTCTGGATCTCTGGCGGTTGCTGCTTCAGTTTTACCGGAAAGAGGCTGGCGATGAAACCTTGCGGCACACCTTTCGATATGCTGTTAATCATCCCGGGCAGATAATAATTTATCTGGCCTATATTGATGGCCGCGCTGTTGGCAGCATCAGCCTGCATCTCGGCCATTATTCGACCTGGAATGACTACTGGTACGGCCATGTGGAGGATCTTATCGTGGTGCCTGAATTTCGCCGCAGGGGCGTGGCTTACCGCCTGTTAAAGCAGATTGAAGAGACAGCCAGGCAGCTGGGGCTGGGCAGGGTGGAGTTGCTGGTGTTAAATGAGAATCTCCACGCACGAAAAATTTACGAACAGTTTGGTTATACCACCGATTCTGTGGTCTATGAACTGCCCATCTGCGGAGCGTCAAATATTAGAAAGGAGTGTTAAGATGCGTAATTACAAGGAAATATCCCTCTGGAAAGATGTCAGCGAAAGTGAATGGAATGACTGGCGCTGGCAAGTGGCGAATCGGATTACCACCCTGGAGGATCTGAAACAGGTAATCGAGCTAACGCCTGAAGAAGAGGAGGGGGTAAAGCAGTGTTTGCAGACATTGCGCATGGCCATCACCCCCTACTATGCCACGCTCATCGATCCCCATGACAGCAGCTGTCCCGTGCGCAAACAGGCTGTTCCCACAGCCATGGAGCTTCAGAAAGCCGCCTCTGATATGGTGGATCCGCTGTATGAAGACATTGATTCACCAGTGCCCGGCTTAACACACCGCTATCCCGACCGGGTACTTATGCTGGTAACCGATCAATGCTCCATGTACTGCCGCCACTGCACGCGGCGCCGCATTGCCGGCGTCACTGATATGCCCAGATCGAAGGAGGAGGTTGACCGGGCCATTGACTATGTCCGCCGCACCCCGGTGGTGCGCGATGTGCTCCTCTCCGGCGGCGATGGATTGCTTATTGATGATGATTTTATCGAATATATCCTGAAGGAATTGAAGGCGATCCCGCATGTGGAGATCATTCGTTTCGGATCCCGTACCCCCGTAGTGCTGCCGCAGCGGATCACTCCGGAGCTTTGTCGCATGCTGGCTAAATATCATCCCATATTTTTAAATGCTCATTTCAATAGTCCCAAGGAGATTACACCTGTCTCTGCGGCTGCCTGCGCCCGGCTGTCTGATGCGGGCATTCCGCTGGGCAACCAGACTGTCCTCATGAAAGGGGTCAACGATTGCCCGCTGGTGATGAAAGAGCTGGTCCAGGGGCTGCTCAAGATCAGGGTTCGCCCCTACTATATGTACCAGTGCGATCTTTCGCAAGGGATCGAGCATTTCCGCACGCCTGTGGCCGCGGGCCTGGAAATTATCGAATACTTAAGAGGGCACACATCAGGTCTGGCTATTCCATATTTTTGCATCGATGCGCCCGGCGGCGGTGGGAAGATCCCTGTTTCACCGCAGTACCTGATCTCGCAGTCTCCTGACCGGGTGGTGCTGCGCAACTTTGAAGGCGGTATCTACACCTATACGCAGCCCAAGCATACCATTGATCCCGAGCAAGTCTGCGGCCTTTGCGGCGGTAAGCACAATGAAGAGGCTTACGGCGTTAGCCGGATGCTCGCCGGCAAAGTTGTGGCCATGGAGCCCGAGGAGAAGGATTAGCATCTGCATCTGGCTGACTGGCTGCAGTAAAGGGACCGGGTGAATAGAATTTTGGTACAGACTGTTACCCCCTGAAGGCGCTGCAGCAGGGGCGGAACTAGCCCTGCTGCAGCGGTTCTAGCGCCGTTATGGGTAGCTACTGTAGCAAGGAGCGGTGCCGGTAATTGGGCTCCCTCCGGTTAGGGAAAAGACAGGGGTGCTGCCTTTTCCGGTTGGAATAGTTTTTGCTTTAATTCCATCGAGGGGTTGAATCCCTCAGAAGTAAAAAATGACAAGGAGGCGTAATTCAATGATCAAGAGAAAGTATGAACCTGTACGGTCGTGCCTTGAATTTCGGGTATTAAGTGAGCGAGATATCCGAAGAATTCACGAAGCGGCTCTGGAGGTTATGGAGGAAGCCGGTGTAAGGTTTCCCTCGGAAAGGGCCCTCGATATTCTCGAGGAAGCCGGCTGCAAGGTGGACCGGGAGACACAGGTGGCTAAATTACCTGCTTCGCTGGTAATGGAGATGTTGCGGAAGGCACCGGCCCAGTTTCTGCTGGCCGGACGCGATTCCAAGGATGACATTTTTATTGACGGTCATACCTCTTACCTTTCTACCGACGGTTGCGCAGTCGATTTTTATGATATCGAAACAGGGGAGTTGCGCCGCTCGAGGAAGCAGGATATTACAGATGCCTGTAAGGTGGCCGACTTTTTACCGGAGATCTCCTACATCTGGGGTCCGCCGGTGAGCGCCCAGGATGTTCCCGCCGTGACCCGTCCCCTGCATGAGATCGAGGCGAGCATGGACGGCACGACAATGCATATACAGCCGGAAACGGTGATTTCGCACGAAATGGCTCACTTTGCCCTGGAGATGGCTTCCGTTGTAGCCGGGGGGAAGGAGGCGTTACGCCGCCGCCCGCTCTTCTCTTACATGCAGTGCGCAACCGACCCGCTGGGTCAGGATGGGGGCAGCCTGGATGCCTCCATGGTAGCTGCAGAGTGGGGCATCCCCACAGGATTTATGCCTATGCCCATGTCCTGCGCTACCGCGCCGGCCACGCTTGCCGGCAACCTGGTTGTGGCCACCGTTGATGCCGTCAGCCCCCTGGTGCTGATGCAGCTGGTCAATCCGGGGACTCCGGTTTACTTTGCCGCCGCTCCCACGGCAATTGATCTGCAGACCGGCGGCTACACCGGAGGCGGACCCGAGGATCACTTGCTGTCTGCGGGATTCAGTGAGATCTGCCATTTCTATCAAATTCCGCTGGCAATGGGTGCTTTTGCCACCGGCGCCAAGGAGCCGGACTGGCAGGCTGCGGTGGACAACTGCTTTGCCGGCCTGATGCCTGTACTGACAAGGACATCAATATTGAACGGAGCCGGAACCCTCAACGGTTCCAAGATATTTTCGCTGCAGGAACTGATCATGGACGCCGAGATTTATAGCATCATTGCCAAGGTGGCCGAGGGGATCGAAGTTACCGAGGAAACACTGGCTGTTGATCTCATCAAGGAAATCGGTCCAGGTGGAAATTTCCTGGCAGCAAAGCATACCCGCAAACATATGGGGAAGATCTGGCGGCCCACCGTCTATGATCGCAAACCCTATGGGGCCTGGATGGAGAGCGGCAAAGAGGGCGCCTTTGAGGAGGCTACCGAGGCAGCCCGCTGGATCTTGAAAAACCATGAAGTGAAACCCCTTGATCCAAAGATCAAGGAAGAGTTTGCCAAGATCATTCGGACGGCTGAGAAAGAGCTGTCCAGGTAAAGAACTTTCTGAAAGGGGATAATAAGGATGGAAAAAGATAAGCTTTTTGCTGAAATGAAGCAGGCGGTATTGGAGGGGGAGATCGAGCTTGCCGAAGAGCTGGCTCAGAAGGCTGTGGAAGGCGGTCTTAACCCCCTGGAGGCAATTGAGACAGGCTATGTCCCAGGCATTGATGAGGTGGGCGCGCTTTTTGAACAGGGAGAGATATTCTTACCTGAGCTAATCGCCGCCGCCGAAGCAATGAAAGCGGCTCTCGCTGTACTGGAGCCTGTTTTGCAGGAGCGGGACATGTCACGGGATATTCTGGGGAAAGTTGTCATCGGGACCATGCATAACGACATCCATGATATTGGGAAAGATATGGTTGCATCCATGCTTATGGCTGCGGGCTTTGAGGTCACGAACCTGGGGATTAATGTTCCCTGCGATCTCTTTATCAGCACTGCAAAAAAGGAGCAGGCCCAAATCCTGGCACTCTCCGCCTTGTTGACCACGACCATGCCCGAACAGAAGCTTGTTATCGAAGCTCTGGAGAGGGAGGGGCTGCGCAGCGGGGTGAAGGTCCTTGTGGGCGGCGCTCCGGTGAATCAGCAGTGGGCTGATGAGATCGAGGCTGACGGCTACGCCGAAAACGCTATCGAAGCAGTGAAGGTGGCCAGGGAGCTTCTAGGAAAGTAACTGCCAAAGAAATTAGAGAAGGAGGAGTAATATAGAATGGGCAAATTTACCTTTGATGGACAGCCGAAATTGAGGCTTCTTTCGGACGAACAGATCAAGCTGATTCATGAAAAAGCGCTTTATATTCTTGAGACCGCCGGAGTCCGCTTTGAATCGGATGAGGCTCTGAAAATTCTCAAGGATCATGGGGCTGACGTTGATTTTGAAAACAAGGTTGTTAAGTTCAAAGCGGAGATGGTACTTGATGCCATTAAGAAAGCGCCTGAAGGCGTAAAGCTCTATAACAGAGAGGGCGATTTGGCTGCCGACCTGAGCGGCAACAATATACATTTTGATCCTGTTTCAGCGCCGATCAAAATTCTCGAATCCGACGGGAAGACATCCCGCCAATCTCTGGCTCAAGATCTGGCGAACATATCCAGGGTTAATGACACCCTGGGCAATACTGCCATGCAATCGAGCTCCTGCGTTCTCTATGACGTCCCAAAACTTATAGGTGACAGTTACCGTACCTATATCATGCTTAAGAATTCACCCAAGGCGATCATTACAGGCGGTTTCAGCGTGCACGGTGTTCCCTATATGCGTGATATGCTGGCGGCGGTAGTGGGGGGCCCGGACCGGCTGCGTGAAAAACCGGTAGCCATCTTCGACATCTGTCCTTCGCCGCCCCTGAAGTGGACTCATATCAGTTCGCAGAATATTATTGACTGCGCCCGCAACGGCCTTCCCATGGAGACGGTCTCCATGCCCATGCCCGGCGCCGCCACACCGGCGACGCTGGCCGGCTCCATCGTGGTCCATACGGCTGAGACGCTGAGCGGCGTTGTCC
>CAYXKD010000009.1:0-52048 GCA_964464625.1 uncultured Syntrophomonadaceae bacterium | reverse complement strand
TCGCCACAACGCTCATGTACTTCACCAATGTTTCGCTGAACATCATCTCCCTTTCAGGCCTCGCCCTGGGCGTAGGTATGTTGGTGGACAACAGCATCGTGGTCATGGAGAATATTTATCGCCTGCGCAGCGAGGGGGCTGCCGTGTACAAAGCGGCGGTCCATGGTGCCAGGCAGGTGGGCGGCGCCATCCTGGCTTCCACCCTGACCACCGTGTGCGTTTTTTTACCCATCGTTTTTACCCAGGGCATATCGCGACAGCTTTTTACCGACATGGGGCTCACCATCGCCTTCAGCCTGCTGGCCAGCCTGGCCGTGGCTCTGACAGTGGTCCCCACCATGGCCTCGGCTGCACTCAGAAGCAGGCCGGCACCGCAGCAGAAATGGTTTGACACCCTGGTGCGCGGCTACAGGCGGCTCCTGGGATTATCCCTGAAATATAAGGCTCCGGTCATAGCCCTGGTGCTCTTGCTTTTCGGCCTGAGCATCTACGGCGCCGCCGTGATGGGCACCCGCTTTCTACCCGAGATGGACTCTCCGCAGATGAGCGCCTCGCTGACCATGCCTGAGGGAAGCGACAGGGAAGAAAGTCACGCCATGAATGATGCGGTAATGGCGCGAATTCTCGAGATCGAAGATGTGGAGAGCGTGGGCGCCATGTCCGCTTCATCCGGCATGGGGATGATGGGCGGGGGCGGGAGCTCTCCCGGGGAGAGCAGCTCTTTTTTCATCATGCTCAAAGAAGAGCGCAGCTCCACGAACCGCGATGTGGAGAAAATGATCTACGAGCAGACAGAAGATCTTGAAGCCGATATAACCGTCTCCGCCTCGGGCATGGATCTCTCCGCCCTGGGCGGCAGCGGGATAGAGGTGGTGATCAAGGGCGAAAACCTGGACACCCTGGCTGCAGCTGCGGAGGATGTGGCGGAGCTGCTCAGGGAAACAGAGGGCGCGGTGGATATTTTAACGGGAACTGAGGGCGGCTCCACCGAGACCCGCATCGCCATTGACCGGGATGCAGCCATGCGGGAGGGACTCACAGTGGCGCAGATCTATCAGGAGGTCGCCGCGCGCCTGGCTGACAAAACAGAGTCCACCAGGCTGCAGGCAGGGGATGAAGAGTACCCCATCATCGTGACCAGCGCTGCGCGGGGCGCCTTCACCCGGGAGAACATCGGCGAATTAACATTCACCACCGCCGGACCGGAAGGGAACGAAAAAGAGGTTGTTCTGAACGATATCGCCGAGATCACTGAAGCGAACACCCCTTTCGCCATTGAGCGGGATAATCAGTCGCGCCGCGTCAGCGTGAAAGCCTCCGTCGCCGAAGGCTACAATATCGGCCTTGTCAGCCGGGACCTGGAAAAAACCCTGGCCGCCTACAGCCCTCCCGCGGGGATTACCGTAGAGCCGGCGGGTGAAAATGAAATGATCACCAGCGCCGTACATGATATCACCCTGATGATCATCCTGGCGGTGATCTTTATCTACCTGATCATGGTGGCCCAGTTCCAGAGTCTGCTCTCCCCCTTCATCATCCTCTTTACCCTGCCCCTGGCTTTTACCGGCGGTTTGCTGCTGCTCTGGGTCAGCGGCCTGGATCTCTCCGTCACCGCGCTGCTGGGTTTCCTGGTTTTAGCCGGTATCGTGGTGAACAACGGCATTGTCTATGTGGATTATGTCAACCAGCTCCGCCTGGCGGGCATGGAAAAAGGAGAGGCCCTGCTCGAAGCCGGCAGCGCCCGGCTGCGGCCCATTATCATGACCGCTTTGACCACCATCCTGGCCATGAGCACCATCGCCCTGGGCATGGGCAGCGGTGCGGAGATGACGCAGCCCATGGCGGTGGTGACCATCGGCGGGCTCACCTATGCTACCCTCCTGACGCTGCTGGTGGTGCCGCTGATGTACGATTTCCTGCACCGCCGGCCCCTGCGCAAGATCGAAATTGAGGAGTAGACAGGTGGATGCTGTATGTGGCTCCCCTTATTCAGGAGCGTTTATTTCCGCGCAGTTAGCGGGTATGGTAACTTTAAATGTCGAGCCGGCGCCCCGCTCGCTATCGACGGTAATACTGCCCCTCAAAACGTCAAGGATCCCTTTAGCCAGGGCCAGGCCGAGGCCGTTGCCCTGGCTTGAGCGGGAGCAGTCCCCCTGGTAGAAGCGCTCAAATACCCGTTCCCGCGTCGCCCTATCCATCCCGATGCCGCTATCGGCAATCTCCACATTGACCGCGCCTCCCTCGGAGCGCATCCGCACAGTGATGGCACCCTTTTCACCAGTAAATTTAACAGCATTATCCAGGATATTGCTCCATACCTGGGCAAGGAGATCTTCGTTGCCTGAATAGTTAATTTCAGGTAGATCCACCTTCAGTTCGATCCCTTTGGCCCGCCACTGCGGTTCAAAGGAGAGCACCGCCTGGCGGATCTGTTCATCTAAAGAAAAGAGCTTGGGCTGCTCCTGGATCTTCCGGTTATCCAGCCTGGAAAGGTTCAGAATATAGGAGACGAGCCTGGTCAGCCGCTCTGTTTCGCTCTGTGTTTTTTGGATATAATCGCGGCGCTCCTCTTTCGTAATATCGTCGCTGTCAAGCAGCTCCGTATATCCGGAGATAATTGCCAGAGGCGTCCTGAATTCGTGGGAGACATTGGTGATAAAATCCCTGGCCAGATACTCATTTGTTTTCAGCTCCCGGGCCATGAGCATGAAGTTACGGGAAAGCTGTCCAAGCTCATCCTTTCTACCCGCATAATTGATGGTAATATCAAAATTCCCCGAGGCGATCTCTTTAGTTGCATTGGAGAGCTCGACAACGGGCGACACCGCCTTTTTTGAGATAGCGGCGACAATCATCGTCGCGATAAGCACGGTAAAAGCCGGAGTCAAGATCTCTTTGAGAGCAAAGCCGAGGTAAAGAGCAGCAGGATTTCCCCTTGCAGCCAGGATGCCGCTGATACCGATGGAGAGCAGAGCAGCCAACAAAGACGAGGCAATTACGGTAAGGATCATAAACAAGGCGAATTTCGTCTGGACGCGCTTCATCGCTTGATCACCCCCCGGTAACCCAGCCCCCTGACCGTCTCGATCTCAAAATCGGGCGAACGGGAAAACTTTTCCCGGAGCCGCTTGATATGGACATCCACCGTGCGTGGAGCTGTTTCACTCCCATAGCCCCAAATTTCATCCATGAGCACATTGCGGGTGAATATTTTATTGGGATAGGATAAGAGCATATGCAGGAGCTGAAATTCCTTCTGCGGGAGGACGATAGAATGTCCGTCGCAGGTAACCATCAGCGATTCCGAATTCAGGGTCGAGGCGCCGGCGCTGAGGATATGCCGCCCCGACAGGTTGGATCGCCGGACCAGCGCCTCGACCCTGAGCAGCATCTCCTCCATGTCGATGGGCTTGACCATGTAGTCGTCGGCACCCGCTTTGAAACCCTTTCTTTTGTCCTCCAGGGTTTCCTTTGCGGTAACCATGAGGACAGGAATGATTATATTTGCGCCCCTGAGTTCACCCGTTAATTCATATCCGTCCATCTTAGGCATCATAACGTCGAGTATAATCAGGTGAATCGCCACCTGCTCAATAACACCCAGAGCCTCTACGCCGCTGCCCGCCTCGAAAACATTATACCCCGCACGTTTCAGGTGAATAGATATAAGCTGCCTCAACTTTTCATTATCTTCAACGACCAATATGTTTAACAAAGGATCTCCCCCTATCCCACCCGTTAAATCATCAATCCCCCATACTGTTGTTTATACCCTGATTATGAACTCAATATAAACTATATCTTTTGATGTTTAACCTGGGAATTCCTTCCCGACATGGCCGATTGAAAGGCGTCCTGATTACCTCAAAACAGCAAGGCCGCCCTGGCGTCAGGCCTTATGCCAGGATCCTTGACCTGTCTGGTGACCTCCGGGTAAGATAATTCACCATATTGACACTATTCTGGATACGCCTTACAATAGAGAGGGCAACTGTATCCATAATAGAATGATACCGCAGCAATTCCAAACAGCGCCACGCACTACTCCTTTGGGGGAACATATGAAAGATCGTGTTTATATCATCGGTGCAGGCATGACTCCTATCGTCAAGTTTGAAGGCGGTTCTTACGAGGATCTCTGTAACATTGCCATTTCAGAAGCCATGACGGATGCGGGCTTAGATATGGAGGGCGGCCAAAAGAGCATCGACGCTATCTGGTACGGCAACTGCGCCCAGGGCTTATTAACAAGCCAGCACAGCATTCGGGGGCAGGTGATCTTGCGGCGTTTAGGTTTCATGTGCATGCCTGTTATTAATGTTGAGAATGCCTGCGCTACAGGTTCCACAGCCCTACACCAGGCTATCCATTATATTTTGGCGGGCGGCGCCGACCTGGCCCTGGCCGTGGCTGTTGAGAAAATGCTGCCGGACCTGAATGCCCTGGATGATCTGCCTGAGATTGCAGCTGCTTTGCCCTTTTTGAGCCTTTCCGCTTTTTGGATGGGCTGCGAACAAGATCGGAAGCAGCTCTATATCGAAAAATGGCGACGGGAAAAATCGAGCATCCTGGGCATTCCTTACGAGGAAACGGATGTGGGAGGCGATCGGAGCCCCTTCATGGATTACTATGCTGTAAAGGCGCTAAAGTTTATGGACAGATACGGCTGCACCCGGGAGCAGCTGGCCAGGGTCTGCTCCAAAACCCATCATCACGGCTCCATGAACCCCAAAGCCCAGTACCGCATGGAGATCTCCTGGGAGCAGATTTTAGCCGACAAACCAGTCACTTACCCCCTGACCCGTCCTATGTGTGCGCCCATTGGAGAAGGGTGCGCCGCAGCGATCGTCTGCTCTGAAAAATACCTTCGCAAAAACAAGGGGACCGAAGATCCTGTCGAGGTCCTGGCATCGGTCATCGTCTCGGGACGGGAACGAGACGATTTTGACAGGGATATCTCGGGCCGAGGGGCAGAGCTGGCCTTTCGCCAGGCTGGAATAGATCGCAAAGACATAGATATCCTGGAGCTCCACGACGCCACTTCCTTCTCCGAGATCTATCAGACGGCTCAGGCCGGATTCTGCAAACCGGAAGATGCCGGGGCCTACTGTTCCTCGGGTGCAACGGCCCTGGGCGGAGAACTTCCGACCAATGTCAGCGGTGGTCTCGTATCGCGGGGTCATCCCGTGGGCTGTACCGGCCTGGCCCAAACATACGAACTGGTGACACAACTGCGCGGGCGGGCCGGAATCAGGCAGGTTAAGAGAGCCAAAACCGGCATGCAAATTAACGGGGGCGGTGTCATCGGTGTGGAAGAGGCTGCACTGGGAGCGCACATTTTCCGCAAAACTGAGTGAAGTGCAAAACCGGAAAATCTTCCGGCAGGACATGAAATAACAGGGGAGGAAAGCATTATGGCTGTTATTGAGCCGATGCCCGGCAATCTACTGCCGGAGGTGATCGCTTTATATGGTAAATGGAGATCCCACAAGACTGCGCTGGTATGTGGAGAGCGAAGAGTCACCTGGGGAGAATTCAACGAGAGGATCAACAAGGTGGCCAATGCCTTGATTGGCCGGAGCCTTCAAAAGGGAGATAAAGTCAGCGTCTTGATGAACAACAGTATCGAAATGTTTGAAATAATTTTCGGCACGGTAAAGTCCGGAGGGGTCATCGTTCCCCTCTCCGCCATGGTCCCCGGGGAAAGCCTGGTTATGATGATTAACGACTCAGAGTCCCGCTATATTTTTGTAGATCAGGGTACAAAAGATTTAATTGCACCCTGTCTGGACCAACTGGAGCATATCCTGCCGGATAACTGCTTTATAACAGGTCCCCCAGCGAACGGTTGGGTTCCATATGAGGAGCTGCTCAGCACTGCCCCGGGCGATGATCCGGCGGTGTCATTAAGCATGGCGGATGACTTCAATATTATTTACAGTTCAGGAACCACTGGAACACCCAAGGGCATTGTGCACACGCATTACGCGCGCGGCCAGTTTGCCCTGGGCCTGGCGCTGGAATTCAGGCTTAACCCTGAATCCAGGACTATCCTGACCACCCCGCTTTACACAAACGGCACCTGGATGATCGCGCTTCCGTCAATTCTCGTTGGAGCTACCCTGGTAGTGATGCCCTATTTTGACCCGGAAGTTTTCCTGCAGCTGGTGCAAGAAGAGCAGTGCACCCATACCTTCATGATCCCGCTCCAGTTCGTGGTCACCATGGTGATGCCGGAATTTGACCATTACGATCTCTCATCCATGAAGGTGCTGGTTTCTGCCGGCGCCCCCCTGCGCAAAGACACCAAGGCAGATATTTTGCGTAAATTCGGATGCAGCCTGGTGGAACTATACGGGATTACCGAAGGGGTCGCCTCCACCCTTAAGCCGGCAGATGTGAAAAGCAAAATCGCCTCTGTGGGGACACCGCTTTTGGCGACAGATCTGCGGATCATAGATGAGCAGGGAGCAGAGCTGCCCTGGGGCGAAAGCGGTGAAATCGTCGGTTACAGCGCCGGGATAATGCGGGAATACCATAATAATCCACAGGCAACAGCGGAGGCGATTTGGAGAGACGAAAGAGGCAGAACCTTTATCAAAACAGGGGATATCGGCAAGTATGATCCGGAGGGTTTCCTCTATATCCTGGAACGCAAGAAAGATATGATTATCTCCGGCGGCGTGAATATCTTCAGCATCGATCTGGAGGAGATTATCATTGGACATCCGGCTGTGCAGGATGTAGCCATCATCGGCGTCCCCCATGAGAAATGGGGTGAGACCCCGGTGGCACTGGTTGTGCTAAAAGGGGATGCCGGCATTACCGCCGGGGAGTTAAAAGAGTGGGCCAACTCCCGTCTTGCCAGGTATCAGCGCCTGTCTGTAGTGGAATTCAGAAAAGAACTTCCCAGAAATGTGCTGGGCAAGGTGCTGAAACGGCAACTTAGGGAGTCCTACCTTTCAGGCAACAGTTCTTCTTAAGTGCGAAAAATTCGTACCGGCCGAACCGGTGAAGTATGTAGAATAAAAGGTATGCACCGCCGCCTGCCTGAAAAAGGGGCTTAAGATCAATTGCCCAAAAAACTAGCAATTCAAGACCTGACCCCATTCAGGCCAGCAGGGCGCGGGCGAAGTCGGCGGCGTCGAAGGGAAGCAGGTCGTCGAGTTTCTCACCGACACCCACATAGCAGACAGGCACTTTCAGGATGTCCTGGATGCCGACGACAATGCCGCCGCGGGCGGTCCCGTCGAGCTTTGTCAGCACCAGGCCCGTTACCGGCACCGCCTCATTGAAATGAAGCGCCTGGGCAATGCCGTTGTGGCCGGTGGTGGCGTCGATGACCAGAAGCACGCGGTGCGGAGCCCCCGGCTGAACGCGTCCGATGACACGGTTGATCTTTTTTAGCTCCTCCATGAGGTTGACCCTGGTATGCAGACGCCCGGCGGTATCGCCGATGACCACATCGACCTGCCGCGCCCGGGCGGCATGAAGGGCGTCGTAGAAAACTGCCGATGGATCGGATCCGGGCTGCTGCTTGATCAGGGCCACCCCTGCTCTTTCGGACCAGATTTGCAACTGCTCGATGGCGGCAGCCCGGAAGGTGTCCCCGGCAACAAGAAGCACCTCGCGGCCCTCCTGGCGGTAGCGGTGAGCCAGCTTCGCCGCAGTGGTGGTTTTTCCAGAGCCGTTTACCCCCACCAGCAGTATCACCAGAGGCCCCTGTCCGTGTTCCGACTGCGCTTCGGGCAGGCTGAGCATGGCGGTAATTTCCTGAATGAGCAGTTCTCTGGCCTCATCACGGCTGCGAAGCTTTAGCCGCCCGGCCTCGCGGCGCAACTTCTCCACAAGCTTCAGAACCGCTTCAACACCCACATCGCCCAGGATGAGGGCCTCCTCCAGCTCCTCATAGAATTCGGCGTTCAACTCTCCTTCGCGGAAAAGATGTTCGAGCCGCCGCAAAAACCCCTCTTTGCTTCTGGCCAGGCCGGCCTTGAATCGTTCCACAAGGTTCAAATCAATGCTCTCCTTATCCGACTTTCTGGTCCAGCTTCAGTGATACGAGAGTGGAAACTCCCTCTTCAGGCATGGTCACCCCGTACAGAAGGTCGGCCTCTTCCATTGTCCGGCGCCGGTGTGTGATCAGGATAAACTGCGCCTCGGGGGAAACTTTTCTCAGGTAAGCCGTAAAACGGGAAAGGTTGACATCATCGAGAGAGGACTCCACCTCATCTAGCAGGTAGAAAGGCGCCGGTTTATAACGCAGGATAGCGAAGATTACCGCCACGGCAGCCATTGACTTTTCACCCGTGGAAAGAAGAGAGATATTCTGAAGTTTCTTTCCCGGCGGTTGGGCCACAATTTCTATTCCCGCTTCCAGTAAATTGTCAGGATCTGTCAACCTGAGATCAACCCTGCCACCCTGAAAAAGTTCGCCAAATATTTCCTGCAGGTTGCTCTTAATTTCTGTAAAGGCCTCATCAAAGAAGTGCGCCATCCTCTCGTCAATTTCGCCTATGATGTGGTGCAGCGAAAGTTCAGCCCGCCTGAGGTCGTCCTGCTGCTCTGTCAAGAAGCCGATCCGGTCCTGCAACCGGGCCAGTTCATCTATGGCGCCCAGATTGATCACACCCAGCATTTCGATATCCTCATTAAGGGTTCCGATAAGCCCCTGGCATTCCGCGGCATCAAAATCGGACGCCGGGGAAAGCAGTTCACCGGAACCGAAGAGCTCGTTGAAACGATCCAGCTGGTACTGAATCTCTGTCTGAAGTCTGCCCTGCTCCACTGCAAGATGTTTTTCTCTCTTTTCATGGCGGGCAAGCCTGCTCCTGTTCAACCGCTGCTGCTCCTCAAGATCAAGCAGCGCCGCAGTGGATAAAGAGGATTCTTTTTTATGCTTCTGGAGCTCCATCGTCAGTGCAGCGCTCTCCTCGCGCAACTGCTGCAGCAAGAGAAAGAGCTTTTCCCGGGCGCCGGCAATTTCCGCCAGGGCTTCAGCAAAGCGGAGGTCTTCACGCTGCTTCTCTTCCTGCTCCTGAAGCGGCCCTGCAAGGTCGTCGGTAATTCTTTCCAGGTTGTTGTTCAGAGACTGCTCCTGCTCCTGCAAAGAGTTGAGCCTGATTAAAACAGCTGTCAAAGACTCATCAAGCACCTTCTTTTCAGAGAGTCCGCGCTGCTGAATCTCTTTAGAGCCTTCCAGCTCCGCTTCGGCCAGGGCAATCTCCTCTACACAGCTTTTCTCTTGCAGAAGAAGGGCTTCACGGCGTTCGTGCAGCTCTTCCACCTCTTGACTCAGTTCCTGCAGCGCCCCAGCATTGTCCTCCCTGCGCCGCTCCAGGATACGGGCGGCAGCGGCGCTTTTCTCAAGGGCTTTATCAGCCTCCCGGAGCGCTCTATCCAGCTCCGCCTTTCTTTGTCGCAGCCTTGCGGATTCTGCCGAGGTTTCCTTAATCTTCCTTCTGAGCTCTTCTATCTGCTTTTCCCAGGTGTGCTTCGTTTTATTAAGAGATTCCAGTTCCCGCTCGAGCTCCTCGATTTCACGGCGCCGTCCCAGGGGCATCCCGGCGCTGCGCCGGGGCATGCTGCCCCCCCGAATGGCTCCACCGGGATTGATCAGATCGCCTTCCAGGGAGATAATGCGACAGCTATAGTTTATCAAACGGGCCGCCTCTGTAGCCACCTTCAGATCACTGCAGATAAGAATTTGCCCCAGAAGATAGCGAACCACCTTTTCATAAGCCTGGTCTGCCGCAACAAGCTCCGATGCCTTGCCGAAAACACCCTTTAAGCGGCGCCACTCCCCATAACGCTCCAGCCCTGAGCCGGCCGACCGAATGGTATCCAGGGGTAAAAAGGTGCACCAGCCCAGTTTTTTCTCTTTGAGAAAGCGAATGGCTTGCAGGGCTGATGCTTCGGTTTCAACAACAATATATTGCAAAGCCGGACCCAGGGCAGTCTCTATTGCCCGCAGGAAACGTTCCTCCACAGAGATCAAATCGACGACCGGACCGATAACCCCCGATAGATTGGCCCGGTTCTGGATTATTTCCCGCACCCCCCGGTAATAACCGCTCAGGCCGGCTTCCTGGTCCCGGAGCAGCTGCAACCGGCTTTTAACCCCGCCAATCTCCACTCTGCATCGCTGCTCCTCCTGCAGCAGGCCCGCCAGTTCCTTATTAAGCTTTTCAAGGCGGAGCTCCACTGCAGCCGCCCCTGCAGCCGCCTCCGCTGTATGTTTCTCCGCCGTTACGGCGGCTGTGAGCTCCTTCTCTCCAGAGCCGATAAGCGCCGCCTCCTCTTCGAGGAGACCCTTCTCTTGTATTAACGTTTCGCGGCGCCTTTGCAGCCTCTCTTCCTGCTGCCGGAGTTCATCCAATGCGGCAAGGATCCCTTTCTGCCCCGCCACCGCCCGGTAAAGCTTCTGCTGCCGCTCCTCCACATCCCCCGTTAAAAAATCTTTCTCAAACTGCTCCATCTTCTGCAGGAGCAGGTGATAGCTCTCTTTTTCTTTGGCCAGAGCCTCTTTTTTTGAGCGCAACTCCAGGGCGCTGCTCTCTTTTTCATCCTTCAACCTGCTGATCACAGCAGCAAGCTGTTCAAGGCGCCGTTCACCCTGTGCCTCCTGCTCCCGGTAACGGCTCTCCCGCTCTTCAAGCAGCCGCAACTCGTTTTCCTGCCGCTCCATCTCCCTTGAAGTGCGGTTTGACCTCTGCTCCAGTTCACCCAGGCGGTGCGCCTCCTCCTGCTGCTTTGTTTTCAGCTCTTGGAGCTCCTTTTCCTGTAGCCCGCTGCGCGCCGCCGCCACGCTCAATGAATCCGTTACACCCTGCAACCGCCTCTCCACTCCGGCCAGTTCCTTCCGGGAGAGGTGGAGCTTGTGAGAAAGAAGCTCCTTCTGAGCCTCATCGAGCCGGCTCTTGAGATCGCGGTAGCGCTGTGCCCTCTCCGCCTGTGCTGTAACAGGTTCAATCTGCGCCTCCAGCTCGATAACCAGATCCTGCACGCGAACAAGGTTTTCCCGGGTCTCTTCCAGCCGCCGCCGCGCTTCGTTTTTCCGCAGCTTGTATTTTAGAATACCGGCGGCTTCTTCAAATATTTCCCTTCTCTCTTCGGGTTTGCTGTTAATAATCTCCTCTACACGGCCCTGGCCCACCACTGAATAGATCTCCCGGCCAAGCCCTGTATCCAGGAACAGTCCGGTAATATCCTTTAGGCGGCAGGGTGTGTTATTGATCAGGTATTCGCTTTCACCGGAACGGTAAATCCGGCGGGCCACGGTGATCTCTTCATAATCGAAATTCAAGGCAGAGCCAGCCCCTGTAAAAGTAAGTGCCACTTCAGCGAAATTAAGGGCTTTCCGCCCTGCGCTGCCTGAAAAAATAACTTCCTCCATCCGGCTGCCGCGCAGCGCCTTAACGCTTTGTTCACCCAGAGCCCAGCGGACAGCATCAACAATATTGCTTTTGCCGCAGCCGTTTGGGCCGATCACCGCAGTTATGCCCCTGTCAAGCTCCAGTTCTGTTCTGTTCGCAAAAGATTTGAAACCAAAGAGCTCAATGCGTTTCAAGTGCATAGCATATCTCCCCGGGCAAAAATAAACCTGCCTGTTCAGAGCAGGTCAAAATAACCGAGCCGGCCAAAATTATCTCGGCTCAACAATAAATTTAAGTGCTGTTCTCTCTTCATCGTTAATCAAAATCTCCACAAATGCAGGTATAACCACAAGATTGATCCCATTGGGAGCCAGGAACCCCCGGGCAATGGCAATTGCCTTGACTGCCTGGTTCACCGCGCCCGCACCCACCGCCTGTAGTTCGACTGAACCCTCACCCCTGATAATCGCTGCTACAGCTCCTGCGACCGCTTTTGGTTTCGAGTCTGCTGATACTCTTAAGGTCTCCATCTTCTAGGGCAGCTCTCCTTCCTTGAGTGGTTGGGTTTTAGGGAAGCAATATTTATATTCTTGATTTATTCAGAAAACACCTGCTCCGTGAATTTTTACTTCACGCCAGGGACTTTCCCTCTCTCAGGCCAGTCCCATCCAGGCTTCTTTGGCGGCAGCCTGCTCCGCCTCTTTTTTGCTCCGCCCCTGCCCCCGGCCCGCTCCGCCCCGGCCGCTGATAATTACCTCTGCTTCAAACATTTTATCATGATCGGGTCCGCTTTCCCGGACAATTCGATATTCGGGGGTAACTCCGTCACGGGCCTGGAGCAGCTCCTGAAGCAGAGTTTTATAGTCGCGGTGCAAGAACCCCCTATCAAGGTTTTCCAGGACAGGGCGATAGAGCCTGATGATATACTTGCTGCACTCTTCCAGTCCCACATCTAGAAATAGAGCGCCAAAAAGCGCTTCCAGGGCATCAGCCAGCAGCGAGGGGCGGTCTCCGCCGCCGCTCGCCGCTTCACCCTTGCCGAGACGCAAATAAAGACCCAGCCCGAGCATTTCAGCCAGGCCCGCCAGTGTTGCTTCGCAGACAAGGTCGGCACGCAGTCTGGTTAGCCTGCCTTCAGGCAGGTCAGAATATAAAAGGTAAAGGTGATCGCTCATCACCAGCTGTAATACAGCATCCCCTAAAAATTCAAGCCGCTCGTTGTGAACCTCGGCAGGGTCCTGTTCATGCGCAAAGGAGGAATGCGTCAGCGCCTGCTCATAGAGTTTGCACTCTCTGATCTCCCACCGGAGAGTGCGAAAAAAATTCCTGACCCGGTCTGACCAGGGAAGCTGCTCTTTCACATTATCCGTCGACACAGCACTTCACCGCCAGGATAGAGTTAATCCCGCCAAAATCAAAGGAGTTATGCAAACACTCTCACAGTACTGCTTCGTCTCGCTGTCAGACTCTGCCGGAATTTATTTTTGCTTTAACCGATAAATTTTGTCATTTCCATACCGGCAACGGCACTCTGCGCAAATTATCACCTCAAGTAGCTTTGAGCTTCAACTCTATGTAACTGACGATATCGCCAATGGTCTTGATATTTTCGATCTCCTGATCGGAAATCTCCAGATCAAACTCTTCTTCCAGGGCCATCACCAGCTCTACGATGTCGAGAGAGTCGGCATCGATCTCTTCAAAGGTGGTTTCTATCGTGAGATTGTCAAGGTCCACTTCCAGTTGTTCGGAGACAATTTCCTTTACCTTCGCTTCAGCACTCACCCGGAACACCTCCTTCCCCCATAGTTATTGTGTTATACATCACAGCGCCACCGCCGGGAGAAGAACACCTGCCCGGTAGTACAGCTTCCGGCGGCAGCCAGGGAGTTGACCGTTTCGGCCGCATCATCGGTTTCCCGAAGCGGACGAGGTAATATTCTATATGTGCTGCAACAGGCTGCCCCTGGGGCTCTTCCGGTAGGATGTATTGCCCCGCTGCCTGAACAGCGTTTTTTTTAATAACAATACTATAATTCATCATAATTCATCGCGATCCAGTTCATCCCCTTTGAACAGCAGGGGGATTTCGCGGAAAGCATTCTGGAAAAGGACCTCAAGACGTAATTGAACAAATGGGCAAATCTGTTTTATTACAGCCTGTTCAATGGATTTTGCCTGTGAAGAACCGTGACATTTGATACAGAGACCTTTTACCCCCACAAGTGGGGCGCCGCCGTATTCGGTACTGTCAACTTCACCGTGTAGCCTGAGCAAAGCCGGTTGCAGCTGAAAATCTTCGCTTAGATTTTGTGATCTACCCGTCAGATCCTCTGTTAACCGTCCCATGACCCCCCGGAACAATCCCTGCGTAGCTTTTAGCAGGATATTTCCCACAAACCCGTCACAGACCACCACATCGGCAGCATTAAAATAAATATCTGTGCCTTCAATATTACCACAAAAACCGGGAACATATTCCTGAAATAGTGGTAAAGCTTTTTTTACCTGGCTGTTGCCCTTATTCATCTCTGTGCCCACATTGAGCAGGGCTACCCGCGGCGCGGCGCATCCCAGCAGCTGTTGCGAGTAGATACGGCCCATAAAAGCGTACTGGACCAGCTGATCGGGACGGGCATCCATGTTCGCACCCACGTCTAAAAGCACAAAGGGGGCGCCGCTGAATCCGGGCATCACCGCAAGCAGGGCTGGCCGTCTTATCCCCGGCAAGCGACCCAGGTAAAGGAGAGCCCCGGCCATTAGCGCACCTGTATTGCCGGCGCTCAAGACAGCGTCGGCATCTCCTGACCGCACCAGTCTCAAGGCGGTCACCATGGATGATTCTCTTTTCCGGTGAATAGCCTGGCCTGGACTATCGCTTCCGTGGATAATCTCGTCAGCGTGGATAAGATCCAGCCTCTCTGCCGGGTAATCCAATCCGCCAAGTATTTCAGCGATCTGCTCACGGCGCCCAACCATAAGGATCTTGAGATCCGCTCTTGCCTGCAGGGCGGCTACGGCTCCGCGGACAATCTCCTGCGGTGCAAAATCACCGCCCATGGCGTCAACTGCCAGCCTGACCAAAATTGATAACCCCTTCCCCGAGCGACTAATAGAAATACGCCCCTTTGATCTATGAAAGGGGCGCCTCGCTCAATAAAGCCCTTTACTTTACCTTAACAGCCTCGCGGTTTTTGTAGTAACCACAATTCAAGCAAACCCGGTGAGCCGGTTTAAGCTCGTGGCACTGCGGACAGGGAATTAAGTGCGGTGCTTTCAATTTCCAGTGACTCCGCCTCTTATCCCGCCTGGCGCGAGAGGTTCTTCTTTTGGGAACTGCCATATTTCTGCCTCCTTAATAGTGTCAGGCTCCATCGCCCCGGTGGAGCTCTTTCAGCTTCAGTAAACGGAGATCTATCTGGGCTTCATCTTCGCAGCTGCAGGCGCTGCTGTTCAAATCGGCACCGCAGCCCGCACAAAGACCACGGCAATCCGGCTTACAGAGCGGGTTGTATACCTGGCTGAGGAAAAAAAGTTGGCGGATATACTCAGTGAGGTAAAGATAATCACCGCTTATCGTGAGCTCGTTCGCCGTCTCCAGGGCAAGCTCCTCCGGTGGACTTTTTTTATCCAGCAGGGGCGTAACGGTAAAGACCTCGTCGAAACTGGAACTGATCTGCTGTTTGACAGGCTGCAGGCAGCGACAGCAACTTGCCCCGATCTCCGCCTGAAAATCTCCCCTGGCGATTATTTTATCGCCGCTGCTGCTAAGGAGCACATCCAACGTGAAGCTGCCTTCGCCATTTGCTCCAGCATCAAAATAATCCCCGATTTTTCCCTGTAAATGGTATTCAAGAGCTTCGCCCTTTTTCTTATTTATATCGGGTAGATAAATCTTCATTTTTTCCCATCCTTTGAAAAACTAAAACAATTATACTGACCTTCATTTTCTTTGTCAATAAACCACGGTACACAGTTTGCGCCGTTAGTAACCCCCGTTATTAATCTCTAGTATCCTGATCAACACATAATCAAATCATTATTAAACTTAAAAGGTGATGCTGTCAATGTCATTATCTCTTCCCTTAGGTGTTTGCGAAAAAACAACCATAATCCGGTTTGGCAGGCAAACGATGCTTTCGTAGGGGGAACCGATCCAACCCGTATGGGAGCAGATTCCGCGGGGACAGAGTTCCTGGGGAAGCGGTAGCATCCTGACACGGCCACCCTCAATCTCCAAAACCGCCTCGTGGCGCCCCTGATCATAGGGAAATGAATAGGTAAATTGATCATCGGGGGTAAAGGAAAGTTCCGCCACCGCTTCATTGTTAACATGGATGGTCAGGTACTTCCGTTCTGAAGTACCGCTTCGCTGCAGATTTAGCCATAAGCCTACACATCCGGCTAGAAGCAGAACAGCGATTACAACATAGTCGGCCGCTTTAAGCCGGAGTTTCTCCATCGTTTTGCCTCCCGTAAGATTATAACATGAAAAAAGAACCGGATCAGCAAGGCGGCCCACCCAAGGGGCAGACCGCCTGCAAATGGCTAGTTCACAAAATAAATGCAACCATGCATCTAGTGAGGGGTTGCAATTACTCCTGCAGATCAAGTTAAAATCGCCGAAGCGCCCCTAGCCCATTGTTTCCTTATTCATCGGGACCCTGTACCAGCCCTGGTCCTGCATATAGCGAAATATCTTCTCCTGCGAGGCAAGGCACTGGTTCTGGTAATCAAGAAAAGTCTGCCGTATAACCTGATCCTGCGCCTCAATAACAGCATGCAAATAGCCGCTGGCGTTAAATTTAATACTGGAGAGAATATCACCGGCAATATCTTTTTCCGTTAACTGTTGTGCCACTGGACCGACCCCCTTATGAAGTGATATAGCCGGCACCGCCTGCTTCACTCAATGTTGTGGAAAGCCACTGTACGCGCTGCTGGCACTGGTTGTTCAGTTCATTGATCAGAGTTCGCAGCCGCGGATCCTGGACCTGCGCGGAGTAGACCTGCAGCTTCTTGCAGCAAAGCGATTCCGTCTGGTGCTGCGCAAAGAGCGACATGAATTCCGCCTTGCCCACATTGCGCATGGTAGTTGCCCCCATTAAATAACCTCCCCTGGCAGTAGTTTTAAGCATTATATTTTACCCCGCATGCAGGAAGCTATTCACCCAACTTGGGGGTCAGGTCTTGAATTGCTAGTTTTTTGACGGAGGCCCAGGCTTTAGAGAGCTACATCTCCTGCATCATCTTTTGTACCACTTTGCTGACTGTAGTATAGTGAAGCCCAAGTATTTCAGAAATCGCCTTCAAGGTGTAACCATAATTGATATGTGCATCGTAGATTTTTTCATTTCTCATACTTTTTGTTAGTTCATCAGCTCCCGCAAAGATCACTTCCAGGTCAGGCCGGCCGGCGAAGCGCTGATGTCGCGGTATCTCTTTCACGCTTTCTTTGTCCTGTAGCAAATGGTCAAACTGTTTTACAAAATTCCTGCTCCCCAGTAATACCTGTCCCTTTAAATCTTCCCAGGGTGATTCCCCAATCATCATCCCCTTACGGACGAATTCACGATACTGTTTTTGTGCAGCCTGCCTGTTGGTATCAAATAAATGGAGGATCCAGTCCACTGTGAGGAAGTCCGGAACCTTGTCGAGCCCTGCAGTAGACTGGTAACTTCCCCAGGGCCACTGCTCCGGAGATTTCACAAGACCCGCTCTTACGGGGTTAAGCACCACATATCGGCAAAGTTCAAGAAGATAGCTTTCTTTGTCCACCAGAATGGCCTTGTACCTTCCCTGAAAAACATGCCCTACCTGGTCATGTCTCTTATTATAGCGCTGGGTGTAAACACCATTTAGCTGTCTCATTCCCTGAGAAAGATTGGCTTCCGGGGTCTCTATTAGAGAATGGTAGTGACTGTTCATCAGGCAAAAAGCATGGCAAAGCCAGTGGTACCTTTTGACGGTTTCACTGAGGATATGGAGGAAATCTTTGCGGTCCTGATCACCACGGAATATATCTCTCCGGGCGTTGCCCCGGGCTGTTACGTGATAGACCGCCCCCGGATATTCAATGCGCAGTGGTCTGGCCATGGTAAATACATAATAACATGAAAAGTGTGACAATTCAAGGCATAACCGCCATCTGTGTATCCAAAAAGTGATAATTCAAGACCTGACCCCACTGAGGCTTACCTAAAGTTTATCTGCCAGGACGACAAGGGCGTCTGCGGCGACTGCACCTTCTCCCTCGGGATAGAGAATTAGGGGGTTGATATCCAGCTCGGCAATATGATCCTCCAGCTCCACCGCCATCCTGGAAAGCTGCATCATAATGGAAATCAGGGCCAGACGGTCCCGGGGGGGCTGTCCCCGCACTCCGTCGAGAAGAGCCTTCCCCTGGATCTCTTCAAGCATCTCCCGGGCATCTTCCTCTCTTAAAGGAGCGGTCCGCAGTGCCACATCCTTGAGCAATTCAACATAGATCCCACCCAGGCCGAAGAGAATAGTGGGACCAAAAATGGGATCTTTTTTTAATCCCAAAATAATTTCCAGCCCCGGCGGAAGCATCTCCTGGACCAGGACCCCCTCCAGGCGGGCAGCGGGATTGTAGCTCCGCCCCCTCTCCATAATGAGAGTATAAGCCTCCTCTACAGAGCCCCCGTCTTTAAGATCCAAAATCACCCCACCCGCCTCAGTCTTGTGGAGTATATCCGGCGATTCGATCTTTAGAACAACAGGATAGCCTATCTCCTGGGCCGCCGCTGCAGCTTCCGAGGCGGAATGAACCAGGGTCTCCCTGGTAATGGGGATTCCGTACGCTTTCAGCAGCTCCTTTGAGCGGGACTCGGTAAGGCTGCAGCTTTGGGAATGCCCGATTGTTTTCAGCGCACGCTGATATTCAGCACCGGGCTGGTACACCGGGAATGAAGCAACATTTTCCGCTTTTTTAGCCCAGCCGGCCAGTTCGGAAATAGCCCAAAGTCCGCTAGGGACATGTTCGATTACCGGCACTCCCGCTGCGATCATTTTCTCCCTGGATTCGACGGCAAAATCCTGTCCTGTCGGCCAGGTGAAGACCACCAGAGGCTTATCAACAGAGTAGTAGACATCTATGATTTTCTGCGCCGCATCTGCATCAGGCATCTGCAAATTGTAGAAAAAGGCGCCCACATCGACAAGGGGATCCTCCATAACCGTGCGGATGGCCCGCTGGAAAAGAGCCTCATCCACAAATATAGCCGAAGTCAGGTCCACAGGATTGGCCACAGCTCCGTACGAGGGGAAGAACTCGCGCAGCCGGTTTTGCGTCTTCTCCGTCAGCTGGACTACCTCCAGACCGAATTGTGGACATTTATCAGCCACCACAACTCCGCCTCCCCCGGAAATGGTGATCACACCGATTTTTTTCCCGCGGGGCATACGCCCGGCGGCATACAAGGCGATGAGCGCATTCATCTGCTCCACATCATCGGCACGGACAGCTCCAAACTGTTTAAACACGCCGTCGTAAACCCGATCTTCGCCTACGAGGGCGCCGGTATGTGATGCCGCCGCTGTGGCGCCAATGGCGGTACGGCCTACTTTTTGAAAAGTCATCATCTTGCGCCCCTGCAATGCCCTGTGACAGGCATCCATGAAGAGGCGTCCATCCCGCTGCAGCCCCTCAATATAGCCTCCGATGAGATCTACTTCCTCCCGGCCTACCAGATAACTTAAAACCTCGGCAAAACCGATATCGGCTTCATTGCCGGTGCTTACAAAATAGTTGAAACCCACGGAGTGCAGCACAACCATCTGATAAATAATTGCTCCCAGGCCTCCGCTTTGGGTGATATAAGAAAATTTTTCCGGGTAATACAGCCCCGTAGGTTTTTCATGAAACATGAAACTGGGCACACTGCCATTGTAGAGGTTCAGCACACCAAGGCAATTGGGCCCCAAAATACGCATGCCCGAGTCCAGAGCCAGACTTCGCATCTCCTCCTGCACTTTTCTGCCGCTATCATCGACTTCGGCAAAACCCGAAGTGAAGACAATGGCAACCCTGACCCCTTTGGCGGCGCATTGCCGCAGCGCCTCCATGGAAACCTCAGCTGGCACTGCGATGATCGCCAGATCTACATGGCCGGGTACGTCTGCCACCCGGGGGTAGCACTTCCACCCGCCCAGCTGGTCATACTTGGGATTTATCGGGTAGATCTCGCCATAGTAATCAAAAAGAGTCAACAGAGCCATCGGGATACCGCTCGGTTTAACAACATTCTGGCTGGCTCCTACAATAGCGATAGAGGCAGGATAAAACAGTGGGTTTAGCTCTTTTTGCAGCTTGTGGCGCAAATCCTGCATCAATGGGTCAGTCATTTTATTACCTCCCTAATCATGAATCATGAATCGAATAAAAACCGCCTGATGCCCAATATTATAAACATTTTACCTGATAAGAACCATTTTGGGTATCCTTTGGGTTAAAATTATCAAATTAACAAGCCTTTTTACCATAATTTTGGAGACAAATTATAAATTATCTGTAATTTAACATAATAATGCATCTGTGGGATTTGTTTTAGATCCCTGAATACCTGGATGCTTTTTAAGTTAAATAAAGTTAAATATATGTTGGGAGCAAAAATATTGTGCTATAATGTTCTTATTATGGCTTCCCGGGTGAGAGGAGGCTCGCCAAAGGTGGCTGAAAAAAAGGTCCCGCTGGGAGATTTTCAGAAAAGCACCGCTAAAAAAAGCAAGGAGATTCGTCTGTTTAAATTGAAGATTAACCGTAAAATAATCAAGGTAACTTTTCTGCCCCTCCTGATCATCATTGCTATTGTAGGAATGATCGGTGCCGGTATACTAATCAGCTATGCCGCTTCTGCACCTCCCCTGGATCCGGCAGCACTGGAGACGGTGGAGGCATCATACATCATCGACCGGGAAGACGTTGAAATCACCCAGCTTCATGCCTCTGAAAACCGGGTAGTCATACCCATTGACGAGATCCCGGAGCAGCTTCAAAAGGCCTTTATCGCCATAGAGGATGAGCGGTTTCAAAAACACAGCGGTGTCGACCTGATGGGGTTTGGCCGGGCTATTCTGGTCAATATTCGTGACCGCAGTTTTTCACAGGGCGCCAGCACCATCACCCAGCAGTTAATCACCAACACCATCCTGAGCAAGGAAAAAAGGATCAAACGCAAGGTGCAGGAGATGTGGCTTGCCCTGAAGCTGGAGAGGATATACAGCAAGCAGGAGATCCTGGAGATGTATCTCAACCGGATCTGTTTCGGCCATGCTGTCTACGGAGTAGAGGCGGCTGCACGCTACTATCTGGACAAGAGCGTGGGTGATCTAAACCTGGCCGAATCAGCTCTGCTGGCAGGGGTGGTGCGCCTGCCTGCATACGACAATCCCTTTGACAATGCAGAAGGGGCTGTCAACCGGATGAAGCTGGTGCTCGCCAATATGAAACGGCTTGGTTATATCAGCAAGACTGAATACGAGGAAGCCCTCGCAACAGAGCTAATTTTCGCTGAACCGGTATCCCTCGCCTACCCGCACCCTTATTTCATCGACTATGTTGTTCACTACGAACTGGTCGACATTCTGAAGAATATGCCTGAATTCGGTTCCGTCGAAGAAGCCTACGAGGCTATCTATAATGGTGGATTTAAAGTCTACACTACGCTGAATACAGATTACCAGTCACATGTAGAAAATGTGCTTGAACGGGCTGATCTTTACCCTCGGACGATCTATGTAGATATGATTAGACTCCGCGAGGATGTCAACGCCAACAACGGGCAGCTGCCCTCCGACTATCCCGGCGCCTACATTGACGAGGAAATGGGGGTTCCCCAGCCACAATCTGCTCTGGTGCTGGCTGACCCGCAAAGCGGAGAAATTTTGGCACTGGGCGGCGGCCGTGATTACAAAAAAAACCGCAATGAACTGCTGCGCTACCTGAGTGCTCGCCAGCCGGGATCAGCTATCAAACCGGTGATCGCCTATGCTCCCTCCTTTGAAGAGGGGCTTTTGGGCGCAGGATCAGCGCTGGATGATTCACCGCTTATCGGACCACAGGGCTGGCGCCCCGAAAATTTCGGCAGTGTTTTCTACGGAATGGTTTCCGTACGCCAGGCCCTCTCCAATTCATACAATATCCCGGCTATCAAAACATATACAGACTATATCGGACTGCAAAAGGGCGCTGAAAAGGCTTACCAGATGGGCATCTCCACGTACAATCCCCTGGAAAACACTCCGGTGCCGAGCTGGGCCATAGGATCCCGCGAAGTAACTGCACTGGATATGACCCAGGCTTTCGGTGTCTTTGCCAACAACGGAATCAAAATGAAGATACATACCGTGCGGAGGATCGAAGATCGCTACGGAAAAGTGATCTATGAAAACCAGGCCAGTCCGATACAGGTTCTATCTCCTGAAGCAGCCTTCATCACCAACAGCATTCTTCAGGATGTAATCGGCACAACAGCCACAGGCTTATCGGGACTGGGGCGTCCCCTTGCTGCAAAAACAGGAACAGCTGATGATGAAAGGGATGTCTACCTTGTGGCATACACCCCCAATATCGTTGCCTCCTTCTGGATGGGTTATGACATCAAAGATATGGGAGCCATCACAAGAGGATGGGTTTTAAGAACCATGATCGTCAAGGAGGTCTTCAAAGGGGTCTTCGAGACGCTGCCCAGGGAAACCTTCCCCCCGCCGCCTCCAGGCGTGGTCCGGGTGGAGGTGTGCTCAAAATCGGGACTTCTGCCCACCGATCAGTGCCATGCTGCTGGAACGGTGAGAACGGACTACTTCCTAAGGAATCATGCTCCCCAGCTGCCCTGTGACATGCATGTTATGGTTCCTATTTGCCAGGTTTCGGGACTCCTGGCCGGAGAATTCTGCCCCAGTGAACAAGTTGTAGAGACACCCTATTTTAACCGGCCGGAATATATTATCACCGACGGGGGGTGGAGGTCAGGAGCGGGGCGGGGGCCCCTTGATGCTGCCGAGTCGCCGCCGGAAGAAATTTGCGATGTGCACACGGAGCATTCAGGAGTCTTTGCTTTCTTTACTGCCGCACTCATCAAGAAAGATGAGGTCAAACTGACATGGAGTTACAGCGGCGGCATGCTCAATGAGTTTGAGCTGTACCGCCAGGAAACAAACGGCAGCGGAGGCGAAGCACAGTTAATTGCCACACTTGGAAGTGGAGGAACAAGCTATACGGACAAAAATGTGCAGGCAGGTTCAACCTATGTTTATACGATTTACGCTGTAAGCGAACAGGGCCTTCGAACAGGACCGGCAACTGCGGGGCTTACTGTACCGGAATCAGATCATAAACCGGATGCTCCGAAGAAACTGGTAGCAGGGGAGCCTTATAAAACCGAGGAAGGCCATTACAGGGTTAAACTTACCTGGCAGGCTGCGAGCCTCTGGACGGAAAGCTATAAAATATATCGAGATAACAAGGAAATTTTAAGCATTCAGGCAGGTGTCAAGTGGAATTACGAGTACATTGATGATATTCCGGGTATAGGAACCTATGTGTATCATGTCACCGCAATCCAGTCAGGAGAAGAATCGGGCCCCAGTAATACTGTTAAGGTTGTGGTTGAAGCGAAAGAGCCACCAGAAGAACCTCCCGAAGATGATACAAATGCCTCGAACATCACCGGAGGCCTGCGCAGCTTTCTCGCAGCCTGTTTCTCCCGCCTGACCATCCTGGCGCAGGCGATGCACTGAGGGTTTCACCTTAGCTTTTCAAGACCTGACCCCCTTTTCTGTATTGATGAGCGTAAAAAGTAACTTTTCAAGACCTGATTCTATGGTCCTTCTGGCGGCATTGCCCGCCGCCAACAGGAGGAGATAAAAATGGCTGAACAGTTCACCGCAGAAAAGATCGGCGCCTTGATGACCCCCTCACCCAAACTTGCCCCGACAGAGACCCTTTATCTCACCGGCAATGAGTATCTTTCCCTGCCCGATATCGGGACCGGTGGCGAAATCAGATCCATCAATGTGATACATATGGGCGCCCGGGGCCTGCTCGAATTCAAGGGCGCTGCAAATCGCCCGCTGCTGGCTCCCTTTGTCTCAGTTAACGGTGAAGAAGCTCTCTGCCGGGAAAACCTCTCCTGGAGCTACCGCCATGACTGGATTCCCAGCTTCGAAATGCACGCTGCCGGCTGCTATGCTATTGAAGGCGATATCTTTGCCCCGCCGGGACAACGCGGCTGCTGCTACCGGCTGCGGCTAACCAGCCTTTCAGCCGCACCTTTGAAAATTGAAATGGGCTGGCACGGCTGCTGGAACGAATTCAATCACCTCATCTTCAACAGCAGGCCGGTAACAGGCGAACGGGCTGTCCAATATAGCGGCTGGACGGGCAGTCTCCTTCTGGAGGCGCGAAGCGGCCTCCCCCTGACCGCACTGGCGCTGGCTCTCACCACAGAACATGAAAAAGAGAAACACCCCACCTGGAAATTTAAAAACGCTCCCGGGAAACCTGCTTTTTATAGCGGAAAAATCAGGCTGGAAATAGCTCCCGGAAGCAGTTGCGCCCTCACCCTCTACGCAGCTGTCAACCTCGAAGGCGATGGCGCCGGAACCACCGCCATGGATTTAAAACGGCGCGGCTCCGCAGCGCTGGCCCTGGAGACAGAACGCCACCTGGCAGAGCGGCGGATCGATCTGACAGATGGTGCCACAGCAGCAGTCCTGAACCGCAACCTCTTTTTTAACTACTATTATGCCCTGGGCCGCGCCCTGGACGATGACTCCCTTGTGGCGGTTACTTCGCGTAGCCCCCGTTACTACGTCAGCGCCGCCTACTGGAGCCGCGATACGCTCCTGTGGAGCTTCCCCGGGCTGCTGCTGGCTGACAGGAGCACCTCACGTGAACTCCTGCTGACCATATTTCACCGCCACCTGGACCGCGCTGGCGAGCATGCCCACTATATTAACGGCACCCTGCTCTACCCCGGTTTCGAGATGGACCAGCTGGCTGCCCATTTCCTGGCCCTGAAGCGCTATGAAAGCGTTACAGGCGATCTTTCCCTGCTTGGTGAAAAAATAATCTACCGGGGACTGAAGTTGCTTGCTGAAAAAGCGCTGGAACACTTTGATCCCGAGAGCGGGCTGTACCGCACCTTTCTCGATCCTTCGGATGATCCGGTGCTCTTTCCCTTTCTTATATATGACAACGCCCTGCTCCACTGCGCCTTCATCTACCTGGGAAAACTGCAGTCAGAGGGGCGCTGGCAGGATGGAGCAGATTTTGCCAGGTTAGCTGCTGCACTGCAGCAGGAGATCTACCGGCACGGAACTGTCAAAGGGCCCGGAGGGATCATGTTCGCCTGGGCAGTGGATGGTAAAGGGCGCTTCCAGCTCTATGACAATCCGCCGGGTAGCCTGCAGCTGCTTGCTTTTTACGGTTTCTGTTCCCCCGGTGACGTAGTTTTCCGGAACACCGCAGCCTGGATCCGTTCCCCCAACAACCCTCACTTTCATGGGGACAGCCCCTTTGCCGAAGCCGGTTCGCTCCATGCTCCGGGACCCTGGCCTTTAGCCGCCTGCAACGACATTCTCGCTCTCAACATGGGGGGAGCCGATTTCCTGCTCCGCGCCCCCATGGACAACGGTTTCTGCTGCGAGACAGTTGACCCGGAAACGGGAAAGGCCGCTACCGGAGCAGCTTTCGCCTCGGCTGCTGGTTTTCTGGCTCATGCCCTTTGGTGGAACAAAGGCAAAACAACAGGTGGCAATTTGGACGATGCCGCCGGGCGGCTGGCACCCTGATTGTGGAATAATTAAATTAAAAAAGGAAAAACAAGCCTTTTCACGAAAAGAGAGCTTAAGTTTATTCAATTTTGGGAAAGGGGATACAGGAGATGATTAAAAAATTGCCCGGTTGGGGCAAGCTAGCTTACGGTATCGGGGCCGGAGGGTTTAGCCTCATCGACCGGGTCATGATCAGCTTTTTGATGCATTACTATCTCATCAAACCCATAAGGGGGGAGGAGCCTCTCATCGCCCCCCTGGTTTTTGGTGTTGTCATGTTTATAGGCCGCGTTGTCGATGCTGTCGCCGACCCGCTTATCGCTCGCTGGTCCGACAACCACGGCGGGCGCCTGGGCCGCCGCATCCCCTTTATGCTCTACAGCGGTTTTCTCTACGTTGCGGTCTTTATCGCCCTCTTCTATCCCCCTGTAGCCGGCGATTCTCTGCTTAACAGTGTCTACCTGGCCATCATGCTGGGCCTTTATTTTGCCTTATTCACCGTTTATGTTTGCCCTTACCTGGCACTGCTGCCTGAAATAGCCAGGACAAACAAAGACCGCGTCGATCTGGCCACCTGGAAAGCTGTTTTCAGCATTATCGGCGTAGCTGTTGCCCTTGTCGTGGGGGGCATCCTCATTGATTCGGTCGGTGTTTACAGTATGCTCTGGATCATGGGGGGAGCCGGCCTGGTAATGCTCTATATTCCCCTCTTTATCCGTGAAAAAGATTATGCCCAATCGGAACCGGCCACATTGGGGCTGATGGATGCATTAAAAACCACATTCCAGAATCGCCCCTTCTTAATCTACCTTGCCGGTAATGTTACCTTCTGGCTCGGTTTCAACATCATTACCCTGAATATAGCTCCCTATGTCACCGTTCTGCTGGGGGAGGATGAAGGTGCTGTGGCCATTTACTTTGGTCTGGCCATGGGTATTGCCCTGCTCTGCTTCCCGCTGGTAAATATCTTCTCTAAGAAATACGGCCTGAAAGCAGTGATGCTTTTCTCGTTGATTCTTTTCGCCATCCTGCTGCCGGGAATCTATTTCCTGGGACAGGCCCCCTTCGGACTGAATCCGCAGATCTTCGCCTATATCCTGATGGGGCTCATGGGAATCCCCGTTTCATCCATTTTTGTGGTCCCCGATGCCATTGTCGCCGCTGTCTCCGATCTGGAAGAGAAGCTCTCGGGGCAGCGCCGCGAAGCCATGTATTTCGGCGCGCAGGGCTTCATCCTGAAACTGGCGCTGGGTCTGTCCACAGTGATTACCACGGGCCTTTTACATTTCTTCGGCGGAAGCGTAGCACAACCGCTGGGCATTCAGTTAACCGGCCCTGTAGCCGCCCTTTTCATTGTTATCGGGGTGATCATTTTCTCCCGTTACCCCGAGAAAGAAGTAACCACTTATGAGCAGAAAACAGTAGGAGCCTAGATTGCACTGTGCAGTACCGGGCTGTTCACGAAAAGAGCATGAAAAGGCGTTGGTTTTTAAATAAGAGCAGGTAAATGCTCAATGACAATTCATTTTTGCTAAAAACTAGCTTTTCAAGACCTGACCCCATTTTGGGTGCGGTAGAGACGGGGGAAGTAGCGGTTGTAGAGCGCAAGGTTGCTGTCGCGCCAGGGATGGTGGCGGCGCAGCTCACGCAGCGCCTTCAGGTCCAGCTCCGCCACCGCCATCCCCTCTTTTTCAGGCGACTCAACTTCGGCCAGCACGCCGCTACCGTCGGGGGTCAGCTCCACAGGCGCGAAGATCCCCGCCCGGCCCGTGAATTCAAAGCCCAGCAGGCTCCCCACCAGGGCGCTTTTAATCCCGTAAAGGGGACATTCCTGAACCCGCGGCCAGATCCCGCGCAAGGCCAGCCAGTAATTGTAGGGTTCAGGATTGGCAATGGGAAGAACTGCGATCTCCGCTCCTTTAAGTTCAAGGATGCGGAAAGTCTCGTAATAGGTTGCATCCATGCACACCGGTGCGGCCATCTTGCCTGCGCCTGTCTCGAAAACGTTAAATTTACTGCCTGCGGAGATTCCCCACTCTACCTCGATGGGCATGAGGTGCACCTTATCCTGTGTCCCTATAAGATTGCCCCCGGGACCGTAAAGGAAAGAGCGGTTAACCACCTTATCACCGTCTGGCAGCAGGAAGCTGCCGGCCATGATGTAGAGGCCGTAAGCAGCGGCAAAGGTGGAGTAAAGGGTCTCCAGAAATGGAGCCATCACCGGGCCGGTATAGCGGATCACATCGGCAACGCTGATCTCCGGTGCGCCGCCCCCGGCAGGCGGTTCTCCCCCCTCTTCGATGGAAACAGCTTCCCCCATCTCCTCCACTCCGGGGAGCATCCCCAGAAGCGAAAGGTTGTTGTCCTCTGGAAAGGCCACAAGCTGCGCCCCCGCAGACAGGGCCTCTTTAACGCGGCGGTGCATCACCAGGGCATAATCGAGGGGCTCTTTAAAAAGCTCAATCTCCACCTGCAGCGCGGCAACTTTTAGACGGCTGCCCTGCAGGGGATGAGCAGTTTCTCCTTCTTTGATCAGAGCGGAAAGCCTTCTTTTTAGCCGAGCAGGCCGGCAGATCCAGTAAAGGTAGCGCCGGTAAAGCCTCTCTTTCCATCCATCGAGCGCCATTTTTTTACCTCCTCCTCATCATCATAGCCCGGTAAAGCAGCCTCTTTTCAGCGGTAAAGATTGGGTAATTCTTCCCGGTAAGCCCCGGGCTGCAGAAGGTTTAGCAGAGGGTAATCATTTTTAATCCTCCGGCGGTCTGCGTCAACGAGCCCGGCCAGAGCGTAATCTTTTTCAGCATCTTCATGAAGATATCCCGTCATGCCGGGAGTCACCTCGCAGGGGCCGATAACGGCACAGTGCGCATCAAAAGAACGGCCGCAGATGCTCCTTTTAAGCTGCGCCTCAACAGCCCAGAACTGATTCTGCTGTACCTGGGCCCAGATACCCGCCGGCTGAGCGGCTTTTTCGGAAGCAGCTGTGAGGGCGCCGCTGTGAACGATGAGATGGGCGCCTTCCAGGGCCAGGATACGGCCCACTTCGGGATGGCGGGCATCGGTTCCCACAATGAGCCCCGTTTTCATCCCCCCCACATCGAAAAGATGCAGCTCCTCCCCCCTGTTTAAGCCCAGTTCGCGCTCTTCCCGGCTGAGATGAGTCTGGCGCTGCCGGCCGCAGATTCCACCCTCAGGTCCGAAGCAGTAAGATGTATGGAAGAATCGCCCACCCTCCTCCTCCACCATTGTCCCCGCCACAAGGTAAATATTGTTTTTTCGCGCCAGGCTGCTGTGAAGCTGCAGGTATTTTTTATTCCACTCTGCAGACTCCTTCATGAAAAGTTTAAAGCAGCGGACAAAACCACCTGCTTCACCAGGCCCCCGCTCCGCCGCGTATAGGAGAAAAGAGGAATGGGCCGGTAATACAGCCAGATTGATCTGCAATTTTTCAAAAAGCGCAGTAAGGCCGGCAGTGTAGCCCCCGGGGGAGTCCACCGCTATTCCGGCAAGAGAAAATGCAGCAACCCTCATTGCATATTTACCTCCTTCTCATCCTGTTGGTATTTTAAAATATCTCTCTGCTGTTAATTTCTTTATTTTCTCTTCTATTCCTTTATGGGTAGAACAGACGAAAGCAGCACAGACAGCGGGCAATATAGAGGTGTACATCGTTGGGGCAGATCATTTCCCGGGAAACTGTAAATAGAAGGAAAAGGCCTCTCGCTGTTGCACAGAGGCCTTCACTTTTTTAGGGAATGTTCACAGGTTTTCAGGATTGTACATCTACATGTCTGTGGGCAAAAAGATAATAAACATTGTATCCGGCAACAATCAGTCCCAGAATCAGGTTGTTCCAGGCCAGCGTGGATGGCATGAGGATGTTGGTCACATTAACCAGGGCCAGCCAAAGGCCGATGACGATATGGATAATGTGAAAGGTGCTCATCATCTACTTTCCCCTCCTTTCATGGCAGGTGACCACTCCCCGGCAAAGAGCCTGGTGATGCATCATGCTCTAAAAAAGGGACTGGATAAAGGGGAAGAGGTAGCGGGAAAGAAAAAAAAGGACCACAATGAGCCCGATGAGCCAGACTCCGTACTTGATCGCCGCATATCCCAGGCCCATGAGCTTGCTTTCATCAACTTCGTTCATATTCTCTCACCTCGAGCTGATTTACCTTTAGTTTGCAAGATGCGCTCCTTTTTATACCCCTCCGGGGATAAGAGTTGTTCTGTAAGCAAAAAATATATCAGGAAGACGAAAGGGGGGAAAAAGGTGGCCAAAAGGCATAATCGGGAGCGGCAACAAAAGCGAAATGTCGATAAAAGCGGACAAGAAAAATTCCGTACAGAGGTGGCGCGGGAGCTGAGCGAGAAGCTGCCGGAAAAAGAGAAGAAGAGTGTTCCCAAGGGGAATACGTCTACTTACAAGGTGGACGATGAAGAAAAGCTGTCTTAAGCCCAGGCAAAGAAAGTCAGTCTCCGCCGGTTCCCCACCGGAGACTGACTTTCCCCTTTTCAGCAGAGGGGCTTCTAAACTTTTTCGGCGATAGCCCGGGCCATCGCAGCAGTCCCCGCAGTCCCCTTCAGATCCGCTGTTACCGTCTTCCCTTCCTGGAGCACAGCAGCCACCGCATGCTCCACCCGCTGTGCCGCCTCATCTTCACCGAGATGACGCAGCATAAGTGCAGCGGCAAGGATCATCGCCACCGGGTTCACTCTGTCCAGCCCCCTGTATTTTGGAGCGCTGCCGTGAACAGGCTCAAAAAAGGCTGTGCTATCGCCGATGTTAGCCGAAGGGACCATACCCAGCCCTCCCACCAGACCTGCACAGAGATCTGATAGGATATCACCGTAAAGGTTGGGCATGACCATAACATCGTATTGATGAGGCTTCTGCACCAGCTGCATGGCCATGTTATCCACGATCTTTTCTTCATATTCGATATCAGGAAAGAGGGCGGCCACCTCGCGGGCCGCTTCCAGGAAAAGCCCATCGCTTAATTTCATGATATTTGCCTTATGCACCGCTGTAACCCTGTGCCGGCTGTTTTGCCTTGCGTATTTGAAAGCAAAACGGACAATCCGCTCCGAAGCGCGGCGGGTAATAATTTTTATGCTTTCTGCGGCATCGGAGCCGACCATATGTTCAACGCCGCTGTATAGTCCTTCAGTATTTTCACGGACCACGACAAGGTCAATATCCCTGTATAGAGAATTCACCCGCGGGTAGCTCACGGCGGGACGCAGATTGGCGTAAAGATCGAGCTTCTGGCGAAGTGCAACGTTAAGGCTGCGATAGCCCGAGCCCACTCCTGTGGTAAGCGGTCCCTTCAGGCCGATGCCGTTTTTGAGCAGAGAAGCGATGGTCTCCCCAGGCAGGGGATCTCCATATTTTTCTAAAGCCTCCTCGCCGGCCTCAACCTCATCCCAGGCAATCTGTACCCCCGTCGCCTTAAGCACTGTCAGCGTAGCGGCTGTAATTTCCGGTCCAATCCCGTCACCGCGGATTAAAGTCACTTCATACATTGTTCTACCTCCCGGAGTGCATTGTTTTCTGTTTATAATTTTTCGTACATCTTTTCTATAGCGAAAGCTGCCGCACTGCTGCAGCGCCCGGCCGCCGCAGCCACGTATCCTTTGTATAGAGATCCTGGTAACTGTGGTAATTTTTCAAGGCGCGCCGCACAAAAGCACGCGTTTCGCCAAAGGGAATCTGCTCCAGATTGGCTTCACTGCCATCCCATGTTTCATCTTCAAGCCAGCGCTGCACCTGACCCCGCCCCCCGTTATAGGCGGCCAGGGCGATAACTTCGTTCCCGCCAAACTGCCGCAGCAGATCGGCAAGATACCAGCTGCCTGCAGCGATATTGTAATGCGGCTCAAAAAGCCTGTCGCGATGATAGCCGCTTTCCCCCTTTTTTTCAGCAATCCACTTGGCAGTGGAGGGCATAAGCTGCATCAGCCCGCAGGCTCCCTGCGGTGATACCGCTTTTTCCTGAAAGCCGCTCTCCGTATGGATCACTGCAGCGATGAGCAGGGGATCGATCTGCTGCTCCTTCGCCGCCGCCATGATCTCCCCGCGATAGCGGAAAGGATAGAACATCTTCCCCAGGCGAGGACTCCCCAGAAGAAAGCAGACCAGGCCGAAAAGAGCAATGAAAGCGATAAGGCTTATCAACCGGCGCAGCGTTCCCTTCACCACCGTTTTCTTGCTCATTCATGAGATTCTCTCCAGCCAGGTAACCCTTTCCAGAAATGGTTGACCTGCCGCCGCGTTTCATCAAGGCTGCCACTGTTATCAATGATTACAGCGGCATGAGCCCTTTTCTCCGCCAGGGGCATCTGTGCTCTCACCATGGATAGAGCCTCGGCAAGGGCAAGGTTGTCCCTGCTCTGCAGCCGCTCCAACTGTATCTTTTCGGAAACATAGACCAGCACCACCAGATCCACCATCATCTCCATGCCCGCCTCGATCAAAAGCGGCACATCGTAGACTACCACCGCACCGGGCTGGCGCCGCCTGATCTCCTCTGTGCGGGCGGCAAATGTTTCTGCAACCCGGGGATGGACGATTTCGTTCAGCCTTTGCCTGGCGGCAGGATCATTAAAAATTAGCTTCCCCAGGCTAACGCGGTCAATGGCGCCCCCCGGTCCCGTAATGGTGGGCCCGAGCCACTCCCTGATCTCACACCAGGCAGGCTTTCCGGGGAGCACGACTTCCCGGGCGATCCTGTCGGCATCGAGAAGAAGGGCACCCTTTTCGACAAGCATGGCTGCCACTGTGCTTTTTCCGGAGCCAATCCCTCCGGTCAAACCGATAATGATCATTATTTTCCTTCTCACCCTGAGCTAGAATAGATTCATTATACCAATAAAAATTAGTATTGCACCACCCAGCAGCGGAATATATCCAGGCGCAACCCTGCCGGCTGCAGCCCGCCCCAGGATAACGCCCAGCGGCAGCAGAAGCAGTTTGGTCAGTCCCACGGCAAGGACAGTGAGAAATAGGGGCGAACCGATCAGGGCGGCGCCAAAACCGGCGGCAAAAGCATCGGCTGCAAGAGCAGAGCCCAGAAGCAGAGCCTCGGCAGCGCTCAGGATGCCCGAGTGATCCAGATCGGCCTCCTCGGGCCGCTGCAGCAAGTTGGTAACCTTTTTTCGGCGACGGTGACTTACTGCTCCATTTTCCCCGCGTTGATGAGGCCTCTTCTCTCTTTTTTCCTCTTGTTCTTCCCCACCGCCCCAGTGCTGCCCCATCACAAAAAAGCCGAAGAGAATTAAAACTGCCCCACCCAGGGTGGAAATGCAGCGGTACGGCACAAGGTATGCCACCCCGCTGCCAGCCAGCATGGATAGGGCCATGGCCCCGGCCGAAAGCGAAGCGATAACCAAAAGTGAGGAAAAGGGAATAGTCAATTTACGAATGCCGCAGGAGAAGCCTGCGCTAAAACCATCAATGCTCACCGCTAGAGCCAGCAGCAAAGGCACTCCCCAATCCACTTGCAGCCTCATCTCCCCCCGCCTTTTCACTCTCCTATCATATGAACAGAGTGGCAAAGGGGTGAAAGGGCTGGAAGCTGGCAGAGCGGCTAACTTAGTAAACTTGGTGCCTGGCACCAAGTTTACTAACTCTGGCAGTGGGGGCAGAAGTAGGTGCCGCGGCCGGCGGTGACGGTGCGCTCTATGGGGTGGCCGCAGCGGGGGCAGGGCTCCCCTTTGCACCTGTAGACGGCGAGCTGTTCCTGAAAAAAGCCGGTGCCGCCCAGGGCATCCCGGTAATCGCTCGTGGTGGTGCCGCCGCAGGCAATCCCCCCGGCCAGAACTTCACGGACGGCGCGGTAAAGCCTGCAGCTCTCCTCTTCCGTTAAGGAAGAAACGCGGCGCCAGGGGTGAATGCCGCTGCGGAAAAGGCTCTCATCGGTATAGATGTTACCCATGCCGGCCAGAAAACCCTGATCAAGGAGCAGGGGCTTGATCCTGGAGCGGGGTCTTTTCTGGAGGAGCCCCCAAAAAGCGGTTTCATCCACATCCTCCCAAATATCGGGGCCCAGGCGGGGCAGGCCGGCAGCGCCCCATTTCTCCCGCTCTTCAAGCAATCGAAAGCCGCCGAATTTGCGCTGATCGTAAAAATCAAGGCCATCGCCACCGGTAAAGGGCAGCTCCGCTCTCAGATGCTCCCGGCGCAGGCTGTCACGGTCAGCAGTTTCACCGGCATGGCGGTAGATCAGCATACCCGTCATCCGGAGATGCACCAAAAGGGTCCCCGAATCAAGCAGAAATAGCAGATACTTGCCTTTCCGCCCCACTCCCTCGATGCTACGGCCCTGGAGACGGCGGCAGAAATGTTCCGGCTCAGGATAGTGCACCGCGCCTTCAAAGTGAATGAGGGGCGACGCAAATATTTTAGAACAAACCAGCGGGGCCAGTTCCCGCCGGATGACCTCGACCTCGGGCAATTCAGGCATGGTGTCTCCTCCGGACTTCAGACATTAGTTCAACCTTATTCCCTTTATTCCCACGGTTTCAGCTCTGCCCAGTTGGCACCGCACTTGAGATCAACCTTCAGCGGAATCTCCAGCAGGCAGGCCTGCTCCATATCCCGGCGGAGCACCGGAGCCAAAAAAACCAGTTCGCTTTCATCAATTTCAAAGAGAAGTTCGTCATGAATCTGCAGCAGCAGCTGCGCTCCGAAGCCGCCGTCACAGATGGTCCGGGCCACGCGCAGCATGGCCAGCTTGATGATATCGGCTGCCGCTCCCTGAACGGGGGTGTTACGGGCTGTCCTTTCGGCAAAGCTTCGCCTGGCAAAATGGGTGGAGCGGATCTCGGGGAGATAGCGACGCCGCCCCAGCAGGGTGGTGACATAGCCCAGCTCACGGGCTTCCTCTATGACGCGCTCCATATAATTACTCACGCCACTGTAGCGCTCAAAATAGCTCTTGATGTAGCTCTGCGCCTCCTGGCGGGAGACGCCGATTCCCCGCGCCAGTCCATAATCGCTGATCCCGTAGATAATCCCAAAATTGACTGCTTTCGCCTTACTGCGCATCTCCTCAGTAACCTCCGCAGGATCTGCCTGAAACACTTCAGCCGCTGTGCGCCGGTGAATATCCTCATCCTTGCGAAAAGCATCAAGCAGGATGGGATCGCGCGAAAGGTGAGCCAGCACCCGCAGTTCGATCTGCGAGTAATCTGCAGCCAGAAAGAGCCTGTTCCGGCGGGAAGGGATAAAGGCGAGGCGCACCCTTCTTCCCTCCTCCAGGCGGATGGGGATATTCTGCAAATTAGGATCGCTGCTGCTCAGGCGCCCCGTTGCGGTAACAGTCTGGTTAAAAGTAGTGTAGATCTTGTTGTCGGCACTATCCACCAGGGGCAGCAGTCCCGAAAGGTAAGTTCCCTCAAGCTTGATCAGCTGGCGGTAGTTCAAGATCTCGGCAACAACCTCATGCTGCGGAGCCAGTTCTGCCAGCACCTCCGCATCGGTGGAGTAGCCTGTTTTGGTCTTGCGCACCACCGGCAGTTTCAATTTTACAAAAAGAATTTCCGCCAGCTGCTGCGGCGAATTGAGGTTGAATTCCTGCCCGGCAAGGGTAAATATCTTCGTTTCGAGGCGGTCAATGCGGCTGCGGATCTCAGAGGCAAGATCATGGAGCAGCGGCAGATCAATAGCAATCCCCCGACGCTCCATTGCGGCAAGCACCGCCGCAAGAGGCAGCTCAAGATTATAGTAGAGATCCTCCAGCGAGCGCTCCGCCAGGCAGGCGGCGAGTTTCTCCTGAATAGGAAAAAGTGAAGCGGCGCCCGCCGCCAGAATACCGCCGCGCTGCTCCGCAGAAAGCGGCTCCCGGCGCCTTCCCCGGCTGACAGGTTCCGGAGCCGGCTGATGGAGATAATCGTATAACAGCATCTCCAGCTCATAGCGATTGCGGCCGGGGTCAATAAGGTATGCAGCCAGACGGCAGTCAAAGCTAAAGGGCGGCTCTTCCAGGTTGCTATGGCTAAAGAAGCTGTAAATGTATTTGACATCATGGCCAATGAGACCGCCGGAGCAGCGTTCAAAGGCCCCGGCAAAGAATTCCCAAAGTTTTTCCTGGGGATGGAGCTGCGCCGGCTGAAGATAGTAACAACGCTCTTCATCAAAAGCAAAAGCCAGCAGTTCGGGAGCACAGCGCCAGTAGGGACGCCCCGGAGCCGGCTCAGCCAGCAGTGCCATTTTAGCCCCTTTTTCAAGCCCCTCCAGAATTACCGAAAGCCGGGCAAAGTCTGTAACTGCTTCGCCGCGCAGCGCCGGGGCAGCGGCTTCGTCAGCCGCTCCGGGAGAGGCGGAAATCACCCTTTCAGCTAAATTCTTGAATTCGAGATCGCGAAAGAGCACCAGCAGCTTTTCGTGGTTGGGCTCAACAAGCCGGCAGCAGTCCCGGGTAAAGTTAAGCGGCACGTCGCGCCGGATCGTGTTCAGCTCCTGTCCCATAAAAAGCAATTCGCGGCTTTCTTCCAGGTTTTCCTTCAGCCTGCCTTTAAGCCGGGGCAGCGATTCAAGAATTCCCTCGATGGAGTTGAATTCTTCCAGTAAACGCCGGGCAGTCTTCTCACCGATGCCCGGCACACCGGGAATATTGTCGGAAGGATCACCCTTGAGCGCCTTGAAATCAACCCACTGCTCCGGAGCCAGGCCGAACCGCTCTTTCAGGTAAGCCCGGTTGCAGCGGTCAACCTGGGTGATCCCCCGCCGTGTCAGCAAAACCTCCACGGCATTATCGACAAGCTGCAGCAGATCGGCATCGCCGGAGACAATAACGACTTCAAGGTGCTCTTCACCGGCTTTTTGCGCCAGTGTGCCGATGACATCATCCGCCTCGAAACCGGCCACCTCGAAAACGCTGATTCGCATCGCCTCGAGAATTTCACGGGACCGGGCCATCTGCTCCCCCAGTTCCTGGGGGGTTTTTTCACGATGCCCCTTGTACTCATCATAGATCTTCTGCCGAAAAGTCGGCCCGGGCGGATCCACCGCCACAGCAACATAATTAGGCTGCTCCTCTTCCAGAAGCTTTAGCAGCATGCTCACAAATCCATAGAGAGCATTGGTAGGCTCTCCCCTGGAGGTCTGCATCGTCGCCGGCAGCGCATAGAAGGCACGGTGAATTAAGCTATTTCCATCAATAATTACGAATTTTTCTCTCTGTTGCTCTGCCAAATCTTATCTCCTTTTTGTTAATTATTATCACCTGCCGGGGCAGAATAAAAGAGAGGACAGGTTTTGCCAATATTCCAGAGGAGGATACCTTTGAACGCACGCGCCCAGGAATACCTCGAAAAAAACTTCAGGCGGGGGAAAAGTTTCCTTGCCGCCCAGGAGGCATTGCTACAGGAGCTGGCCTCCACCTTTGAAGGGGAGCTCTGGGATTCTCTCCGGCGGCAATCCTTATTCAGCCTTGGGGAGAAAATGGCCCTGCCCCTTGAGCCGCCCCTGCAGGAGTTGCTCACCAGGCAGATCCTTTTTACCTGGAGCCTCGGTTTTGCCGTCGGCTCCGCCTCGCTCAGGCAGGAGCGCCGCCGCTAAGGCGCCGGCAGAGGTCGGCCATCTCGATGGCGCTTTGCGCCGCAGCCCAGCCCTTGTTCCCAGACTTTGTGCCCGCCCGCTCTATGGCCTGTTCAAGAGTATCGCTGGTGATAACGCCAAAAATGGCGGGCACACCGCTGTCCAGCCCCACTTTGGCCACTCCCTTGGCCACTTCGGAGGCTACATAGTCAAAGTGTGGTGTACTGCCGCGGATCACCGCTCCAAGGCAGACAACGGCATCGTAGCGGCCGCTCTGCGCCACTTTTTGGGCGATAGCGGGAATTTCAAAGGCGCCGGGAACCCAAATAATGTCAATATTCTCCTCATCGGCTTCGTGACGCTTCAGGCAGTCGATGGCACCATCAAGCAACCTGTTGGAAATAAATTCATTGAAGCGGCTCACGACAAGGGCAAAACGGTAGCCGCGGGCGATAAGCTGTCCTTCGAAAGTTTTCATTTAAAAGCGCCTCCTTGGTTTTCATTGTTCACACCGCAGGCGGGGATGAAACCACTGACGGGGTCAGGTCTTGAAATGCTAGTTTTATTCCACACCTGCGGGCGGGGATGGAACCCCGTCCCTACTCCGCCATGTTAAGCAGGTGCCCCAGTTTATTTTTCTTGGTGGCAAGATATTTGGAATTGTGGCGGCCCGGCGGGATCTCCAGAGGAACCCGCTCCACAATATTCAAGCCGTAGCCCTCCAGACCCTTCACCTTGCGGGGATTGTTGGTCAAAAGACGGATCCGGCGCACCCCAAGATCCACGAGGATCTGAGCACCCACCCCATAATCGCGCAGATCGGCGGGAAACCCCAGCGCTTCGTTGGCCTCCACAGTGTCCTTATTCTCCACATCCTGGATCTCATAGGCGCGCACCTTGTTCAGCAGTCCGATCCCCCGTCCTTCCTGACGCATATAGAGCAACACCCCGCTGCCATTCTCCTCGATCTGTTTCATGGCCTGGCGCAGCTGATTGCCGCAGTCGCAGCGTAACGAGCCGAGAACATCCCCGGTGAGACACTGTGAATGGACCCGCACCAGGACAGGTGATTCGCTATCAAGTTCGCCCTTCACCAGTGCCAGGTGAGTCTGGTTGTCAACGCTGTTTTCGTAAGCGATAAGACGGAAGGTGCCGTAAGCGGTGGGTAAAGCGGCGCCGGCTGAGCGCCAGACAAGCTTCTCCATTTTCATCCTGTAGTGGATCAGATCGGCGATGGTAATGAGCTTCAGGCCGTACTCGCTGCAAAATTCCTGCAGCTGCGGCAGCCGGGCCATGGTTCCGTCCTCGTTTAAAATTTCGCAGAGCACTCCCGCCGGCTGCAGCCCGGCCAGTTTCGCCAGATCCACCGCCGCTTCAGTATGTCCGGCCCTCCGGAGCACCCCTCCCTCCCTGGCCTGCAAGGGGAAAATATGTCCCGGACGGCGCAGATCGTCAGGTTTTGTTGCGGGATCGATGAGGGCGCGGATTGTCTCCGCCCGCTCAAAAGCAGAGATACCCGTAGTCACGGTAAAGGCATCCACAGAGACTGTAAAGGCAGTCTGGTGAGTATCCGTATTATGGGAGACCATCTGAGGCAGATCAAGCTGCTCCAGCCGTTCAGCCGTCAGGGGAGCGCAGACAAGACCGCGCCCCTGTCGGACCATGAAGTTGATTGCTTCAGGGGAGATTTTCTCAGCAGCCATGATCAGATCGCCTTCATTTTCGCGATCTTCATCATCAACAACCACGAGCATTCTCCCGGCCTGCAAATCAGCCAGAGCTTCTTCAATCGTGTTAAATTGCATTGTTCATACCCTCCTGTAGCTGCTAGATGAAGCCTTCCTCTTTCAGAAAGCCTGCGGTCAACCCTGCCCTGCTGCCCTTTTCGCCGGTTAGATAGGGCTGTAAAAGCTTATCCACGTATTTACCGATAAGGTCAACTTCTATGTTGACGGCGGCGCCTATCTTTCTTTGGCCCAGGGTGGTCTGCTCCGCAGTGAGCGGAATAAGGGAAACGCTAAAACCCTCCCTCTCGAGACCGGCAATGGTGAGGCTGACCCCGTCCACGGCAATGGAGCCTTTGGGGATCAGATATTTCATCAGCTCTGCAGGTAACCTGAAACGTAAAATGAGCGCATTTCCCTCGGGGTAACGCTGCAGAAGCGTCCCGGTGGCATCGATATGGCCGCTGACAAGATGGCCCCCCAGGCGTCCGCCCAACGGCAGAGCGCGCTCAAGGTTCAGCGGCTCACCGGGAAGGGCAGTGCCCAGGTTGCTCTTGCGCAGCGTCTCAGGCATCACCACGGCGCTGAAGCATTGCCCCCCCACCTCTGTTACTGTAAGGCAGACTCCGTTCACGGCAACGCTGTCCCCAACTTTCAGACCCTTCAGAAGGTCCTGCCCTGCAGAAAGAAGCAGCTTTACGCCGCCGCGGTAGCTTTCACGGGCCTGCAGACTCCCCATCTCCTCCACCAAACCGGTAAACACAGTATCAAACCCACCTCCCGGGATAATCAGTTACTTACCTTCAGGCGCCGCGGGATAGCCGATAAGTAGCAGGTCGCCGTCATACTGTTTGATCTCAAGATCCTGCAGGTGCCATGCTTCATCAAGCCCGGCTACGCCGTCGCCATCGAAAGAGGTGGGGCTATCCCGTCCTCCCACAATGAGCGGAGCGATAAAGAGCATTAGCTTGTCGACAAGCCCTGCCTCCAGAAGGCCGTAGTTAAGGTTGCCGCCTCCTTCAACCAGGAGCTGGCAGACCTTCCTCTCTCCCAGTTTGTGCATTAGTGCAGCCAGGTCGACCCGCCCATTCCGCCCGGGGAGCTCCAGTGTCTCCACCCCTTTTTCCTTCAGCGCCCGCAGTTTATCCGGCGGAGCATCGGCTGTTGTGGCCAACAGAACGGCAGCGCGAGAGGCGGAATTGATCACATGTGCATTTAACGGCAACCGGGCTCTACTGTCAACGATGACGCGCAACGGATCTCTGCCGCCGCCTCCCTCCAGGCGGGCGGTAAGCCGGGGATCATCCCGCAGCACCGTCTCTATGCCAACAGCAATGGCATCGCTGTTGTGCCGCAGCCGGTGAACAAAGGAACGAGCTTTCTCACCGCTGATCCAGCGAGAATTCCCCTCCCGGGTGGCAGTCTTTCCATCGGCGGTAATGGCACTTTTGACAATAACAAAGGGGCACCCTGTAGTAATAAATTTAACATATACTTCGTTCAACCGCAGAGCTTTCTCTTCCAGGACGCCGCTTTTTACCTTGATCCCCGCCTCAGCAAGCTTCCGGAAACCCTTCCCGGCAACAAGAGGGTTGGGATCCTCCATTGCCGCCACCACCTTGCCAATCCCCGCACGAATGATGGCATCAACACAGGGCCCCCTCCGGCCCTGGTGAGCACAAGGCTCCAGATTGACATAAAGCACCGCACCGCGAGCCTCTTCACCGGCCTTGCGCAGCGCGGCCGCTTCGGCATGGGGTGCCCCTGCAGCCTGGTGGTATCCCGTTGCCACTATCCTGCCGTCGCGCACCACAACGGCGCCCACCATGGGGTTGGGATTGGTAGCGCCCCTTCCCCGCCGGGCCAAATCCAGAGCAGCCCACATAAACCGTTCATCAACGTCCAAAAGATCTCACCTCGTATTGCAATATTCAGGCAAAGAAAAACCCTGTTTAAAGTACTTCAGGGCCATTTCAGGGGTAAAGATTGTGCTTTACGCCGTTCCTTCTCCCCTCCAGACTTTACTGTCGGCCCCGGAATCGCACCGGGTCGGCTTTGACGCTCGCGGGCTAACCCCTTACAGGGGATTACCGCCGGTTCGGAATTGGAGGGAGCGCTCCCCCCTCACCGGACCCCGAAGAAAACGGTTTAGGTCTATTCATTATAGCATAACGGGCCGATCCTTTAAACCCGGTGGCGCGGCCCCCCAATAGTCTTAAAAGCCTGGATCAATTCCATGTCGCCGGGATCGTTAAACAGGGCTGATCCAGCCACCAGCACCGTTGCTCCGGCGGCGGCAACCTGCGGTGCAGTGGTGCTGTTGATCCCGCCGTCCACGGATAGCTCCACCGCCCTGCCGCTCTCGCGGATCCGTTCAGCCAGGATCTCTATCTTCGGCAGCACCGCCGGGATAAAGGACTGCCCCCCCGCACCCGGATTCACGCTCATCACCAGGACCAGATCAAGCAGCGGCCAGACATAATCGAGGTGATGGTGAGGCGTAGCCGGATTCAGCGCTGCGCCGGCTTTCAGGCCGAGCTTTTTGATCCCGCGCAGGACACGATCCAGATGTGCCGTAGCCTCCACATGGACAGTAATTATATCTGCGCCGGCCCGGGCAAAAGAATCCAGGTGGGCCTCGGGGTTCTCGACCATGAGGTGGGCATCGAAGATCAGCCCCGTATGAGGGCGCAGCGCCTCCGGGACCAGGGGGCCCATGGTGATAGCCGGGACAAAGGCCCCGTCCATGATGTCAAAATGAATCCAGTCGGCGCCGGCTCTTTCAATGCGGCGCACCTCCTCACCCAGCCGGCCAAAGTCGGCAGACAGCAATGATGGTGCAACTTTTAACGGCATCTTTTTTATCTCTCCTTGCCCGTCAGTTCTTGCCAGAAAAGCCGGTACTGTTCATAACGGCAGGAATTGATCTCCCCTGCTGAGACCGCCTCGCGCACAGCGCAGTCCGGCTCATGGATATGATTGCAGTCCCTAAAGGAGCAGCGGCCGGCATGGCCGTTAAATTCCGGGAAAAGCCCCCCCAGCCGCCGGGGATCCAGCCCGCTTAAAGAGACCCTGGAAAATCCGGGGGTATCTACAACAAAACCCTCCTGATCCAGCGGCAGCAGACGGGCATGACGGGTCGTGTGGCGGCCGCGCCCGATCCTGCTGCTCACCTCCCCAGTCTTTAAAGCGAGGCCGGGCTGAACAGCATTGAGCAGGGAGGATTTCCCGGCACCCGAAGGTCCGGCAAAAACAGAAAACCTGCCCTGCAGTTTCTCACTGAGCTGTGCAATGCCTGTACCTATCTTTGCGCTGCTCCAGACAAGGGCATAGGGAAGGGGATCCAGCAGACGGTAAAAGGACTCCAGTTCTTTTTCGGCAATAAGGTCGATCTTGTTCAGGCAGCAAAAAACCTCGATATTCTCCTGCCCGGCCATAAGGAGGATCCGCCCCGCCAGCTGCCAGTCGGGCTCCGGTTCCTGCAGCGACATCACAAGGACCAGCTGCTCAACATTGGCTACAGGCGGGCGTATAAGGACTGTTTTGCGTGGCAACAGATCTTCAATGATCCCTGAACTGCTCTCCCCGCTGTTGCGGTGCATCTCTTGCACACTTTCCCCAGCAGGCTGGAAAACCACCCTGTCTCCCACGAGTATTTCATCGCCCATCCTTTTCAGCCTGCCGCGGGCGCGGCAGAGGTAACTCTGCCCCTGGGCATCGAAAACGGTGAAAAAACCGCCGGCAATCCTTACTACTGTTCCCTCCAGATAAAATAAGCCCCCTTTAACTGCTTAATCGCCGCTCTCTTCATCTATGGCCTCTCCTGCATCTGTAATTCCTTCATCTGCCGCGCCGTCGCCATCCCCGCTGTCCTGCCAGACATTTTGTTCCCCGGGCCCGCTGCTGATTACCAGATCAATCGATTGTCCCGGCTGCACAGAGCTGCCCGGCTCGGGTACCTGGGCGATAACGGTTCCCGCCGGCTGTTCGCCAGGCTCATAACTGAAGCGAGGTTTTAAACCCTCCTGCTCCAGGTATTCTGCAGCCTGATCCCTTGTCAAGCCGATGACAGAGCCCAGTTTAAAGGGCCTTCCCCCCATGCTGACATAGACAACCATCTCCTCTTCAGGGGATAGGGGGAGATCGGCACGGGGCACCTGTTTAAACACTTTCCCCTCAGGAACATCGTCATTGTATTCGCGAACCCAGCTGACCTTCAAACCGAGCTCCCGCAGCATAACCCGGGCCTCTTCCTCTGTGCGCATATAGAGATCAGGGACGAGGACATTCTCCGGTCCCTTGCTGATATAAAGCTGCACAGGGCGCCTTTTGCGAACTGTCCGCCCCTGGAAAGGCACTGTTTTGACCACATAGCCTTCAGGGATAATATCATCATGCACAAATTGCACTTCTGGATCGGGCGTCAGCCCGTGCTCTCTTAAAATTGCAATAGCATCTTCATAGCTGAGGTTTCTCACTTCAGGAACGGTGACCTCAGGAACAAAAAGATAGCCCCGCGTAAAAAATAACGTCCCTGTAACGAGCGCTCCAAGAAGAAAAAAGAGGATAAGAATGAGCAGCCAGTTTTTTTTAATTATCTCCACGCCGCGGTTTCTTTTTTTTACCCGCAGCGGTTTCATCACCCTGGTATCCTGATCATCATCATTTGCCAAAGAGAGCGAATGGGCGCGGGCTTTGCCTTCTTCCTGGAAATAAATCAGATCATCGAGGAATTCCCTGGCATTGCGGTAGCGCCGGGCCGGATCTTTTTCCATTGCCTTTAAAATAATCCGCTCCAGCGGCTCCGGGATATCTTCGATCAACTGAGACGGCGGAATTACCTGTTCCTGAACATGCTTCATCGCCACAGAAACCGGGCTTTCTCCGTTGAAGGGAACCTGCCCGGTGACCATCTCGTAAAGAATCACGCCCAGCGAGTAAAGATCAGAGTGCTTTCCCGCCAGGCTTCCCCGGGCCTGCTCTGGGGAAAAATAGTGGACAGAACCGACAATCTTATCCGAGCAGGTGAGAGTGCTCCCATCTGAAGCAATGGCAATGCCAAAATCGGCCACCTTGACCTGGCCGTTATGGGAAAAAATGATGTTTTGCGGTTTGATATCGCGGTGAATCACCCCGGCAGCATGGGCCTGGGCCAGCGCCTCCACAATCCGTGAAGCAATGGTCACCGCCTCGCCGGCGGGAATGCGCCCTTTTTCGCGGATATATTCCTTCAGGGTCTTGCCGTGAAGATACTCCATCACAAAAAAGTGGGTGTCCTCTTCTTCACCGACATCATATATATTCACAATGTTGGGGTGGGATAACCCCGCCGCCGCCTGGGCTTCACGGCGGAAACGCTGCACAAAAGCGCTGTCCCCCGTCATCTGGTCTTTGAGCACCTTGATGGCTACCGTCCGGCGCAGCAAACTGTCCCAGCCCCGGTAGACCCGGGCCATTCCTCCCTCACCAATTTTTTCAAGCAGCTCATAGCGGCCTGCCAGGTTCTTCCCGATCATTAAAAGGACCGTCCTCCAATGTCAGTAGCATATACTACCGTAATGTTGTCACAGCCGCCCCGCTCATTGGCCAGGCGGATGAGGGCCTGCGCCGCCGGCAGCGGATGGGCATGCTTAAGGGCAATCCGGTGAATCTCTTCATCGCGTACCATGGAGGTCAGGCCGTCGCTGCAAAAAAGAAGCGCAGCCCCCTCATGGAGTTCAACATTTATCAGATCAACCTTAATATCAGCAGATGATCCCAGAGCCCTGACAAGAATATGGCGCTTTGGATGGTTGTCAGCCTCCTCAGGGCTCATCCGGCCAGACTGGACCAGGTGCTCCACAAGAGAGTGATCCTCTGTCAGCAGCGTCAGGGCACTCTTTGACACCAGGTAAGCCCTGCTGTCGCCGATATGGCCGATCATCAGGTTGCGGCCGCTAAGCATCCCCGCTGTCAGTGTGCTCCCCATCCCCTCTTTGCAGGAATCACGGGCCGCCTCCTCAAGAATCGTGTCATTTGCTTTAATGATTAAATTTTCGATTACTTCGCCAAAAAGATGAGGCGGGGGCAGTCCATCGGGGTAAATTTCATCCCAGTAGCGTTCAAAGACATGGACAGCCAAAGCGCTGGCCACATCTCCCGCCACATGACCGCCCATGCCGTCCGCCACAGCCAGTATGGAGAAATTTTTTCCCGTTTTTACCAGGTAACTGTCCTCGTTGCGCGAACGCTCCCGGCCGGTATGCGTTAAACCGGCAACCCGCAAGGCGCCACCTCCAAAAATAATAAAAGAATCCCAAATCAGTATAGCAAAAAACCTCTGAAATAACAATGTTCAGGAGGCTGCGCGCATCTCACCATGGCAAGCTGCAGCCCACAGCTTTTACCCTGACCCCGACTGCGTCGCCAAAAATACAGCTTTCTGAAGGAGGAATAAACGCTTCAATATAGAATGTTAAAAGGTTGCCCGAAAGGCATATTGGAGGAAGGGATGGTATCAATGAACCACGGTTTGATCAAAACCAGCGGCCTTACCCGGCAGTTCGGTCCGGTTACGGCTGTGGACCATATTGATCTCCAGGTCAATGCCGGCGAAATTTACGGCTTTCTCGGACCTAATGGCTCTGGCAAGACCACCACCATTCGCATGCTCACGGGGCTGCTTGAGCCCACATCAGGCGAAGCTTTTATCTGCGGTTATAACATTAGCCGGGAGCCGGCCAGGGCCAAGGCGCTTATCGCCTATGTCCCTGATCAGCCCAAGATCTACGGCAAGCTGACAGCCCGCGAATTCCTGGCGCTTATGGCTGATCTTTACCGTATGCCGCCGGATTACGCCCGGGAGCAGGCAGCACGGCTCCTGGCCATGTTTGAACTGACTGAACGAGCCGACGAGCTGCTGGAGGGCTATTCGCACGGCATGCGCCAGAAAGTGGTGCTGGCGGCGGCCCTGATCCACCGCCCCAGGGTCCTGCTCATGGATGAGCCCACCGTTGGGCTCGACCCCCGCAGCGCCCGTCTGCTTAAAAATGTGCTGCAGCAGCTGGCCCGCCTGGGGGCAGCCATCTTCGTCTCCACCCATATCCTCGAGATTGCCGAGCGAATGTGCCACCGCGTGGGCATCCTGCAGCAGGGCCGGCTCATTGCCCAGGGCAGCCCGGAAGAGCTCCGGCGGCAGGTGGGCCATGCCGATGAGAGCCTTGAAGATATCTTTCTGGAACTGACGGGCGGCATGGAGGATGCCGAGCTGATCCGGAGCCTGGAGGAGGCGGGCAACCATTGATCATCGACCTTCCCACACCGCTCACTGAAGCCCCGCCGGCCCGCTCCTTCGGACAGGATTTCAAGCTGCTCCTTGCCGCTCAGCTGCGCGTTACCTGGAACAAAATCCGCCACTGGCCCAGGGGAGCGCTCATCGGGGCTGCCCTCACCCCCCTGCTGCTCCTTTCCCTGCTGTTTTTCCTGGCTCAACTCTCGTACGGCGCCCTGAGCGAACAGACGCCCGATATTGGCCGCTCTTTTCTCTCGTTATTCTTTTTGGCAGGCTTTTGCGGCCTTATTTTCTTTGGAATCACCACTGCTTTCGCCACGCTATACATGTCCGATGACCTGGAGTTGCTCTTCATGGCGCCTCTCTCCACCCGGGCTGTCTTTGCCGTAAAATCGCTCGTCGTGGCCGGAGGCGGTTTTATTACCGTGCTCATCTTTATTTTTCTGCCCGCGCTGTTCTACGGTTTTCTTTTCGGCGCCGGCCCGCTATTTTATCTCTGGGCGGTGCTCGTGGCCCTGGGCCTGTGGGCAACGGGGATCGCTCTGGCCGAGCTTCTGAATCTGCTGGTGATGCGGATCGTCCCGCCGCACCGGAGCCGCGAGGCGGTGGGGCTGCTGGGCGGTGTCGGCGGCCTGCTTATCGCTCTCTTCTTCCAGATCCCCAACCTGATCATCCAGGGCAACGAGCAGCTTGACCTTTCAGGATGGCTGGGCCGGCAGCAGGAACTGATGCGGGTGATGGATTTTTTCCCCTGGGGCTGGGCCTCCCGGGCTCTTGCCGGGGCTGCCGCCGGCAACCAGTGGAGCGGCCTGGGCTGGAGCCTGCTCCTGCTCGCGCTGGGAGCGGCCATCCTCGGCGCGGCCTTTCTGCTCGTTGAGAGAGGGTTCCGGCGCGGCTGGATCACATTGACCCAGGGTGAAGGGGGCCGCCACAGCAGAAAGGGGCGCCACCGGGAAAAGAGGACCGCAGAAGCACTGCCTGGAGATGAGCGCTCCCTCTACCTGCCCATCTCTCCAGAAGCCGCTGTGAAAAGCTCATCCTGGCGGGGGATGTGGGCTGTAGCCAAAAAGGACCTGCTCTACCTGAAGCGGGACAGCCGCGAATGGTTCGGCTACCTGATCCCCCTCATCCTCCTGGCTTTCTTTATCGGGCAGCACATCTTCCTGCCCGGCGGATCCTCCCAGGCTTCGCTGGTCTCGATCCTGACAATCTACACGATCATGTTCAGCGGGAACATGGCCGCGCAATCTTTCGGGCGGGAGGGAGAGTCGGAGTGGATTTTAAACAGCGTGCCCCTGGCCGGATGGCCGGTGGTCTGGGGCAAACTCGCTGCTGCGGCTCTGCCCACCCTGATCCTGATGGAGTCAATGCTGCTGGGCACCGCCCTGGCCACAGGACTCTCCACATCGATGGCGCTGTTGATGGCTGCAGGCGCCATCCTGCTCACACTGGCCGCCAGTGCCATGGGGCTTTTCTTCTCCATCAACAACTGCCGCTTTCACCCCGACAATCCCCGGCAGCGCATCGCCCCCGGAGCGGTCTGGCTCATGTTCCTGCTCAATCTGATCCTGATCCTGCTCATGTCCGGCGGCCTGTGCATCATGTTCGCCCCGGCGGAGCTGGCCCGCCTGCTGCAGGGAATAGCCCCTGTTCCCTTTACCTGGAGCTTTCCGGGACTGCCCCTTTACCTTCTCTCCCTGCTGTTACGGCCTTTTTCCTGGGCGCCTTTCTGGCGAACAGCCTCGGGCGCCGCCATCACAGGAGGCATCTGGGCAGCCTTCTTCTTCGGCTTCATGGCGGCCACGGTACGGCAGAGCCGGAAGGGTTTCCACGTTGAAATCGTCACCACATCAAAAAGAATCCGGACAAAATAATCCGACTACATGGTTGGAATCGGGGCCCCGGCATTCCCATTCCGGGATCAGGCCGGAGCCCGGGTCTTATGCTTCTACTCTTTATCCTTCCCCACCCTCTCCCTTTTCTTCTTCCCTTCCCTCTGTCATCTCCTTATCCTCTTCCCGGTGTCCCGCCGGCAGCAGCCCCTTATCTGTTTCCACCGCCGGGCCTGCAGCGGCGCCCGGAGGCGGCGCAGCCGCACCCCCGGAGGGAGCCGCCATGGGAAGCGTACCGAAGCGGGTGGCCAGGGCTGCTCCCACTGCCAGAATAAAGAGCATCATGGAGAAGAGGGATCCGGCCAGAGGAACCATGCTGATGGCGCCGAGGATGAGCACGCCAAGAGCTATCGCCCCCATAGGATTCACCATACCGGTGGATACAGCGCCGGCAACCTTTTCACCCACAAAGCGGGACAGAGCTGTATAGCCCAGGATAGCGGCCAGCGCCAGCGCCAGCATCTCCACAAAGATAAGGGGGATGCCGATAAGAGTAATCGCCAGTAGAACTGCAAGCGGCGCGGCCAGAACCAGGGCGAGCAGCCCCCAGCCGACTACCGGGCCGGGCCGGGAGATAAGGCTCTCACCGGCGGATTGGACATGCCGCGGGAAAAGGGCGAAAGTAAGGGCAGATATGGCGAAAAGCACCACCATATTCAACATGCCTCTGGCCACATGCCCCCTCCAGCCTAACCAGGACACCGGGGGAATAATTCGCCAGTTCCCCGGTGACAGTTTGATATTGCTAAAAGCACGGCCGATACCGTCGAAAACTTGATCCAGGATCTCTCCCAAATCGCCAAAATCGTCGAGACCGTGGAAACGGTATCCCCTGGAGCCAAACAACCTTTCGATCTCCGCTTCGCTGAGTTCTTCCTCCACCACCACGGCGCCCCTCCTGGCGCTCCCGGCAGCCTTGACCATACCCTTGCCCACATAAATCCTTCCGCCCACTTCACTTTCCGGTCCAAGCTCAACAATGCCGCGGTCGAGATCGATATCGCCGCGGACGGTCCCGGTGATGATCACGTTCTTTCCCTTGCTGGTCACATTGCCCAGCACCTCCCCGGGGATGCGCAGCTCACCTAAGCCGCTGTCAACATCACCGCCCACGCTGCCCCTGATGCGGACTGCACCCAGCTCGGCTTTCACATTTCTGCCCACCGATCCCTCCACGATCACCTCGCCCATCCGCGCCACCACGTTGCCGCTCACGCTTCCCACGATGATCACCTGGCCCATGTTGGCCTCCACATCCCCGTTGACCTCTCCGTGAACGGTGACCTGGCCCATATTGCTGTCCACATCCCCATTGACAGTACCGAGAATTTCTATTTCACCCATGTTCAATGTGACGTTACCGTTCACCGTGGTGCCGCGGCCGATCTCCAGACTCCCCGCAGTCTTGTTGATGTCTCCTTCAATCACGTTCCCGCCGGCGCCTGCGCCCGTTCCAAGCAGCACCAGGGCCAGCAAAAGGAGCACTGCCCACTTCATTTTTTTCATCTTTACCATTCCCCCACCGTTTTTAATCTCCCCAGCACTGCCAGCTCCAGCAAAACAAGGAGCACGGCCGTTGCAAGCAACCAGGCCGGGTTAAGGCTCCGTCCGAAGCCGATTATCCTGAAGATGAGATCCATGAGCAGGCCGCAGCTGCGGGTTATGCCCACGCTCAACCACCAGTTCACGGCGCCGGGATCCAGCAGCAGCGCCGCCAGGACGGCCATTGCGAAGAGCAGCAGCGCCACAAGCCCCGCCGGGAAGGGAGCGGCAACCCTGCTGCGCACCCTTGCGATGAGCCTGCCGGTAAAATCGGGAGCGGGGACCGCTTCACAGCGCAGGCCATGGGCCAGCTCTGCCGCCTCCTTGATCTCACTGTACACCGCCCGGCAGGCGGGGCAGCACTCAAGGTGCGCCCTGTAGTGCGCTTCCTCTTCTTCGCCATCCACCACAGCCTGCCAGGTCAGCGGGCCGGGACATTTTTTCACCGGTTATACTCCCCCTTTTGCAGCGCCTCGCGCAACATGATCCGGCCCCGGTAGAGCCTGTTTTTCACCAGGCTGAGTCTAAGGCCGAGAACGGCGCCTATCTCCGCGTAACTCAACTCATTTACATGCTTCAGGATCAGAACCTCGCGGTATTTTAAAGGCAGGGCATGCAGCACCTCCGCGAGCTCCCGTTCCCTTTCACGCTGCAGATAAATATGTTCCGGACCGGGCCCCGGATCCGCCTCTGCCGCCCTGATTTTCTCTTCCATAGGGATCTCCCGCGCGGAGCGCCGCCGGTTACGGCAGAGGTTTAAGGCAATGCGCAGCAGCCAGGGCCCGGCGGGCCTGCTCCGGTCGTATCCGTGCAGTCCGGCGCAGGCTCTCAGAAATGTCTCCTGGGCAATGTCTTCAGCAAGATGACCGTCACCGGTATAGCGCAAGGCCAGGCGGTAAACCGCCTTCCCATGCTCTTCCACCATTTCCTTCAACAGTTCCTGGGGCATCCGCCCACCGCCCTTTGCCTTTCATACAGTAATACACACAAACAGCCAAAAAGTCTGATCCTCTTTTATTCTACAGCCTGGCGCCGACACTGTAACCTTCTAAAATACAAATTCGGGAATAACGCAAATATCCTTCTCATCCGGAGCCGTCAATACTGTTTAAGAGTGTTCGGACAGGCTTATAGATTCTCAACACGCTGTTTCCACCCGCCCGTGAGACCTCCCCGCTCCCTTGAATAATGGGACAGTTTTCAAAGCGGCGCAGCAATGAAAGAAACCAATATTTTACCGCCCCGGTAAAGGATTACAGCAGCACCTGGTAGAAATATATATCTATTTTACAGGCGGGAGGATATACATATGAAAAGCGGCATTCCGGGCACTCCATATTCAGGAGCCGCCCCCCCCGGCAGGAGAAAAAAAGCGGCATTCCCCCTGCTCCCGCTAGCGCTGCCGCTCATCGCGGCGGCGGCACTGCTGCTTTATCTCGCTCCGGGATTTTTTCATGCACCCTGGGGCGAAGGGACCCTCCTCGTGGTGGGTAACAACAAGATCGGCGAAAACAGGGTCAGGCTGGCCGATGAGGAGATCTTTATCGATGTGGAGACGCTGCAGAACCACATTGACCCGCACCTTTTCTGGGATGAAAAGGAGCAGACAGCGGTGATTACCACCGCAGACCGGGTCGTCCATATGTATAGCGACAGGCTCACCGCCGAGGTCAACCTGCGCCCCGTGGATCTGCGCTTCCCCCTGCATAGTGAGGGAGATAAGCTTTTTTTACCCCTGCTCTTCCTGGCCGGCTTCTACAATATTGCCGTTGATTATCATGAGGAGACGGATACGGTGGTCGTGGATCCCGCCGGCGCCTCCGCGGAGCTGGCCGGGATCGCCTCCCGAACAGTCAGGCTTCGCCAGGGGCCCGGCCTGCGCTACCCATACCTGGCCCTTCTGCACGAGGGCGACACTGTGCGCGTTGAAAAGGAAATTGCCGGTGGAAAATGGACCCTGGTACGCACTGCCGGCGGGATCACCGGTTACCTCCCCGGCAAAACCCTGCTATCCCTGGGCCCTTATCCGGACCGGGACAAAGCGCCGGCTCAGGAGCAAAGCAAATCAAAGGTCCTGCCGCCTGCTCCCCTGGTGATGACCTGGGAATTTGCCTACCCCAACCCCAATGTCGAAACCATCCCGGCGATGCCCTCCCTGCAGATCCTGTCGCCCACCTGGTTTCACCTGCTGGACAGCGAAGGAAACATGAAGAACATAGCCGACCCCCTTTACGTCAACTGGGCAAAGGAAAAAGGCTACCTGCTTTGGGGCATGGTGAGCAATTCCTTTGACCGTGAAATAACAGCCGCCGTGCTTTCCAGCTCCTCGCTGCGGCGCAAAGTCATCGACCAGATCCTGATCTACGCCCGCCTTTACGATCTGGATGGAATCAACCTGGACTTTGAGAATTTCCACTATACCTACGGTGATCATTACACCCAGTTTGTCCGTGAACTGGCCCCCCTCTGCGCCGAAGAGGGCCTGGTTCTGTCCGTTGCGGTGACCATGGTCTCCGGAGAGCCCAACTGGAGTAAAGGTTATGACCGCGGCGCCCTGGCCGAAGCAGCCGACTATATTGCACTCATGGCTTACGATGAACACTGGGAGAATGCCTCCGTACCGGGCCCGGTAGCCTCGCTGCCCTGGGTTGAACGGGGCATCCAGCGAGTTCTAGAAGAGGTGCCCCCGGAGAAGCTCATCCTGGGCGTCCCCTTCTACACCCGGCTGTGGCAGCTCACTTCGGCCGGCGGAGATGAGAGCCTCTCCTCGCGATCATATTCCATGGGCCGCATAGCCGAGATCCTCTCCGATAAAAAGGCGCACTTTTACTGGGATGAAGAAGCATGTCAGAATGCAGTCGAATACAGCGACGGCGAAGAATTCTACAAGGCCTGGCTGGAAG